>CAMATG010000057.1 GCA_945860645.1 Candidatus Sulfopaludibacter sp. SbA3
GAAAAGCCCGCAGGATACCGATTCTCTCATTGAGGGCAGTGCAGCGTGGGCAAATCCCAAGTGCTTGTCAAAATCGGCGCCCGAATCTCCCACCTCTGCGGGATGATGACGGTTGTGTGCGGAGTGGCCTCCGCGCAGTTGGTCATGACCGGCAATGGCGGGATGGTGCGGCTGTTTGGCACGGACCAGGCCATTCTGGAGACGCCGGAGCCGCGGAAAGATCTTCCGTGCAGTGTGACGCCGACGAAGACGGCGCAGGTGGGCTTTGACCTGAAGTTTCACGGCGGGTATGAAGTAACGGTTCCGATGAAGGAACTTTCGGGCCAAGAGAACCTGCTGACGATCATCTTCCGGGTGACTCCGGCCGTTGGCGATGCCACGTACTTCATTCAGCGGATCCGGGTTCCGGAGATTGATGAAGACGCCAAGGGCGAGGCGGCGTTTTTCGGCTCGTTCGACGTTGGTGAGGGCAAGTATAAGGTCGATTGGCTGATGCGCGACCGGGCGGAGCGGGTTTGCTCGAACTATTGGGAAGTGGACGCGCAACTGTCTGATAAAGATACGCAAATGGCGCTGGCGATCACGGCGGCGAGCGTGCGGCAGACCGAGACCGAGTATTTCCGTCAGGAACCACCGGTGGAGCGGGAGACGGACCCGACCACTGTAAAGATTCTTTTAAACTATGCGCCGCAAAACCCGCGGAGTTCGGTAATGCGGCCGGTGGATACGTCGGCGCTGGTTTCGATACTGCGTAACATTTCGCGGGACCCGCGGGTGTCCAAGTTCTCCCTGGTTGCGTTCTGTATGCAGGAGCAGAAAGTGCTCTACCGGCAGGAGAATGCCGAGAAGATCGACTTCCCTGCCCTGGGTGAAGCGCTTGCGAAGATTCAGTTGGGCCGGGTAGACCTGGCGCGACTAGCGGATAAGAAATCCGATGTCCGTTTTCTTACCGATTTGATTCGAAACGAGTTAGGCTCGTCCGAGCGGCCGGATGCGTTTATTTTCGCCGGTCCGAAGGTGATGTTGGAGCACAACATCGAGACCGAGACGTTGAAGGAGATCGGCAGCCTGGACGCGCCGGTCTTTTACATGAATTACAACCTGTTCCCGCAGATCACTCCGTGGCGGGATACAATCGGAAACGCAGTGAAATACTTCAAGGGGTTGGAGTATACGATATCGCGCCCCCGCGATCTTTGGTCAGCGACCACGGAAGTCGTCAACCGGATACAAAAATCCCGTTCGGCACGAATTGCACAAAACGCAAAGTCGAATTGATGCGTCCACTGGTATAGGAACTCGCTGATCTTTATGACACTCCCTGCTTCGCTTCTGTTCGCAATCGCTACTTTGCCGGTACTGGCTCAACCGGTTGGACAGCGGATGGCGCCGTACGTACCGTCTCCCCAGGAGATTATCGACCGGATGTTGGAAGTGGCCCACGCCCGGCAGGGGGACATGGTGATCGATCTTGGCTGCGGCGACGGGCGGATCCTGGTGACGGCGGTGCAGAAGTTCCAGGCGAAGGCGGTGGGGATCGAGATCGACCCAAAGATCGCCGCGCAGGCAAGCGACATGATCGTCCGGTTGGGTTTGCAGAACAAGGCGCGCGTGGTGCGGGCGGACGTGTTCGACGCCGACTTATCGCAGGCCGATGTGGTGACGATGTATCTGACCACGAGCTTCAATGAAAAGCTGCGGCCGAAGTTTGAGAAGTCCTTGCGGCCCGGGACACGGGTGGTTTCGCACGACTACGGTATTCGCGGCTGGAATCCCGTGGAGGTGGAAGAGGTGTTCGTGCACGGCCGCCGCCACCGCATTTTCCTCTATGTGGTGGAAGGCAAGAAGAACTAACGGCGCCCGCGCTGTGATACGGTAGTCCTTCGGATGCCTGATTTTGACGTTGTTGGGGTGGGCCTGAACGCCACCGATACTTTGATCCTTGTTCCGCGGTTTCCCGCGTACGCCGGCAAGGAGCCGTTCGTCGATGAGATGTACAGTCCTGGAGGCCAGGTGGCAAGCGCCATGGTGGCCTGCGCGAAGCTGGGAATGCGCACGAAGTACATCGGCACGGTGGGCGATGACGAACGCGGCCGGATCCAGATCGAAAGCCTGCAGGGCACCGGGATCAACCTGGACCACGTGCAGGTCCGGAAGGGCTGCGCGAACCAGTCGGCCTACATTGTGATCGATCAATCGACCGGGGAGCGGACGGTTTTCTGGCGCCGGTCGGACTGCCTGCGTCTGGACCCGAGCGAGATTACGCCGGAGATGATTACCAATGCCCGGCTGTTGCATATTGATGGGCACGACACGGCGGCCGTGGGCCGCGCGGCGGCGATTGCGCGCCACCACAATATTCCGGTGACGGTGGACGTGGACACGGTGTACCACGGCTTCGACAAGGTTCTGCAGAACGTCGACTACCTGATCACCAGTTCCGAATTCCCGGTCCGCTGGACCGGCGAGGGCGACCCGTTCCGCGCGCTGATCATGATCCAGGAAGAGTACGGCATGAAAGTGGCCGCGATGACGCTAGGCTCGTTCGGTTCGATTGCACGCATGGACGGCAAGTTCTGCTATTCGCCGGCGTTCGTGGTGAACTGCGTGGACACCACCGGAGCCGGCGACGTTTTCCACGGCGCCTACTGCTACGGCGTGTTGGAAGGACTGAGCCTGCGCGACACCCTGGACCTCTCGAACGCCATGGCGGCGCTGAACTGCACGGCGATCGGCGCCCGTGGCGGCATTGCCGATCTGGCCGCGGCCAAGGCGCTGATGGCTCGCGCCGAACGCCGCACGAACCGCGACTTCGAACAGCGAGCGCTATGATCCCACTCCGCGACACGCAGCCGAGCTACACCTTCCCCTTTGTGACGGTGGCGATTATCGTGCTGAATGTCGCGGCGTTTCTCTACGAGTTCTCGATGGACCCGTATGAGCTGAACTTTTTCATCGCTCACTACGGCGTGATTCCGACGCGGCTCCAGTGGGCCGACGTGTTAACCAGCATCTTCCTGCACGGCGGGTGGATGCACCTGATCGGCAACATGTGGTTCCTGTGGATCTACGGCGACAACGTGGAAGACATTCTGGGCCACTCGCAGTACCTGCTGTTCTACCTGCTGTGCGGCCTGGCAGCGACGATGGTACACATCGCCTTCAACGCAGACTCCCGCGTGCCCACAATCGGGGCGAGCGGGGCGATCGCGGGCGTGATGGGCGCCTATGTCGTCAAATTCCCTCACTCGCGCATCACGACGCTGGTGCCGATCACCATCTTCCTGACCACCGTCGACATCCCCGCCTATTTCATCCTGCTGTACTGGTTTGTGATCCAGTTTTTCAGCGGTGTGGGCTCCGTGGGGCACTCGCACCTGTCGCAGGGTGGCGTGGCATGGTTTGCGCACGTTGGCGGCTTCCTGGCCGGTGTGGCGCTGATTCTGGTGATGCGTACGGAGAAGCGCTGGAGCCACGGCCCCGGTTCGCGATGGTAACCATCGATTTCTACACGCGCAGGGGCTGCCATCTGTGTGAAGCAGCCGAGGCGGTTCTGCGCGCCGAGCAGCGGCGCACGCCGTTTACGCTGGCGGTGTTCGACATCGACGCCGATCCGGAGTTGCGGGAACTGTATAACCTGCTGGTGCCGGTGACGGTGTTGCCGAATGGCGACGAGTTGCACTACCGGGTGGAATTGGACCGGTTGCGGGCGGCGCTAGGCTAATTCGACGGCGTGGATGCGGGCGAGTCCGGCGTCTGGGGACACCCGGCCTGCGGCCCGCGGGTGTCCCCGTGGGTAGGCGCTAGGCTAGATCGTCAGCGTGTGGTGGATGTAGAAGAACACCGGATTGCGATTCGGGGACGTGGCGCGGAAGAACGTGCCGGTGGCGTAGGCGCCGAAGCCGCCGCCCACGGTCATGAACTTGCGATAGTTCCAGTTGACGTAGCTATCCACCTCCTGCCCCGCCCAGCGGCCGGCGGTGCCTTTCGTGTCGCGGACGATCAGTCGATTCTGCGTGTTGAAGACGCCGACGCTGGGATCGACCACCCAGTTGGCGTTGTACATGAAATTCACGGCCAGTGACTTGATGGGCCGCCAGGTGCCGAAGGCGCGGACATTGTCCAGGTTACGCCAGGCGAAGAGGTCCTCGTGGCCCAGTTTGTCGTGGATGGCGGGGTACATCTGGTCGAAGCCGGAGGAGGCGAACTTGTACTCGACCGACACGTCGACGGGGCCGAACTTGCGGGCGATGGCGGCGGCCACGGCGCCTTCGGTGGAGGTGAGGGCGCCACGGGTGACGCGTTCGACGACCGGTTCGATGGTCAGCTTGTATTTCTTGCCGAGTGGCGCCATCAGCCGGCCACCGGTGATCACGCTTTCGAGCGTGCCCGGTTGCTGATGGTGCAACACGTAGAGCTCCGACCATTTGCCGAAGGTGTTGTAGGTGCCGTAGAGATGCTCGCGAAGAATGGGTTTGTTGACCCGATTGATGACGATCGCGGTGGGCGAGACGAAGAGGAATTCGAAGACGTTCTTTTTGGTCTTCCACTGCGCGCGGGCCATGTCGTAAGTGCGGGCGAGGTTGGCCCATTGCGGAGAGCCGATGAAGCGGGTGTCGCCGTAGCTCAACGTGGAACGGCCGGCGCGGAGGGCAAAGCCGGTTTTTCGCTTTTCGAAGAGGGTGAAATAGCCCTCGTAGAGATCGGCGCCGTCGCGGAGGGAGTTGGGGGCGTTGGGGCCGTAGAGCGGCGCGCGGGTGTCCTGGCCGATGACGCGAATTTCGACGTCGGCGTTCGGCTTGTAGGAGAAGCCGAGGCGCTGGCGGAGGAGGGCGACGTCGTAATCGCGGGCTGTGCCGAAGCCGACCTGGTTGCGATCTTCATAGCGGATCCGCGTCTCGCCGAGGAGCGTGAAGCGGCCGTCGAAGAAAATGTTGGGCTCTCCGCCGGGCAGGGCCGCGGCGAAGAGCGTCAACAGGAGGAGGCGTCGCACAGGTTAGTCCTGTTTGAGCGGCGTGACCGGATCGATAAACGGCCACACGAAGGCGCCGCAGAGGTAGACGCCGGCCATGACGGTCAGCACCTGGTTCCAATCGTTGTTGGTGTAGAGCAGGATGTAGGGGGCGATGAGCGGCGCGGCAAGGCCGGCGAAGTTGCCCATCATGTTCATGGAGCCGGAGAGAGTGCCGGCGAACTTGCCGCCGACGTCCATGCAGGCGCCCCAGGCATTGGGCATGACCAGATCGTTGCAGAAGCTGGCCATCCCCATGGCGAGCATGGCGGCGAGCGGCGTACCCATCTGGGTGGAGGTGTACATGAGCGTAGCGGCGCCGGCGAACCCGACCGTCGACATGATGCGGCGAGCCTTACCGGTGCTGTTGATCCGCGCGGCCAGCCGCGGCGAGACGAAGCCGGAGAAGAGGGCTCCGATGCCGCCGAAGAAGAGCGGGAAGATCGACAGGTTCGACGCTTCCTTGCCCGAGAGATGCCAGTGTTCCTGCAGGTAGGTGGGCAGCCAGGTGATATAGAAATACCAGGGGTAGGAGAGCAGGAAGTACTGCAGCCACAGGCCCCACACGCTGCCGCGTCCGAGCAGTTTGCCCCACGGCACGTCGCCGTGGCTTTCGACCTTCTGCGCGGAGGCCTGGATGATGGCCAGTTCGCCCTTGTTCACCGAGGGATGGTCGGCGGGGTTATCCCGGTACCACTTGTAGAAGAAGATCGCCCAGACGACGCCGATGGCGCCGAAGACGGCGAAGGCGCTGCGCCAGTCCATGATGGCGAAGACGGCGATGACCAGCGGGCCGGTGAAGGCGCCGCCCCAGCGGGCGGCCAGCCACGTGATGCCCTGCGCGCGCACCTGTTCATCTTTAGGCAGCCAGGTGGTGTAGGTCTTGGTGAGGTTCGGGAAGCAGCCGGCTTCGCCGGCGCCGAACAGGAAGCGGGCGATCCACATGGACCAGAAGCTGAACATCCACCCGGTGGCGACGGTGAAGACGCTCCACCAGATGACAATGCGCATCAGCACTTTGCGGGCACCCATCCAGTCGCCCATCCAGCCGCCGGGAATTTCGAAGGCGGCGTAGGCCAGACCGAAGGCGCCGAAGATATAGCCCATTTCGGTCTTGCTGAAGTTGAGGTCTTTGGAGATGAACGGCGCGGCCGTGGACATGGCAACGCGGTCGATGTAGGAAAGAATCGCTAGAGTAACAGCGAAAACGATGACGAGATGACGTGACTTGGTCGGCTGCATGGCTCGACTCCCTTATGAATTCCCCGGCGGGTCTAACTCTCGGTCTATCCACTCCAGATACGCCGGCAGACCATCGACCACCGGGATCGCGATCGCTTCCGGAACTTCGTAACTGTGCATGTTCGCCAGGCGCTCCTGCAAGCGGCCCAGCAGATCCCGGCGGCTCTTCACCACCAGCATCACTTCGTCACTTTCCTGCAGGTTTCCCTGCCACTGATAGATGCTGACAACGCCGTCCACCACGTTGACGCAAGCGGCCAAACGCTCTTCGACCAAGCCTCTGGCAATACGTTTCGCCTCCTCGCGGGAGGGGCATGTGGAGAACACAATTACTTTATCTGTCATGAAGACTTTGATTTTGGAGCAAAAGCAGATTATAAACAAAGGTGAGGCAAAGTGTTGGTGCACGAAGAGAAAAAGGTAAATTGGAAACGGCTGACGGCGATTGCGGCCACCGGCGTGTTGTCCATTTACACCATCGTCACGCTGCAGGGGCCGCACGGAATCGGCGCGCTCCGCACCAAACTGGCGAAGATCCAGGAGCTGCACGAACAGCAAAGCAACCTTGCGAAGGAACTGGCGGAGAAGAAGAAGCGCGTGGAATCGTTGGAGCGCGGCCAGAACATCGACATGGAAATGCGCCGCTTTGGACGGACTCTTCCGGACGAAGTGGAATACAAGGTGACCGAACCTAAGGTTGAGGCGCCCGCCGAAGACGCCGACCACGGCAAGAACTAGTTCACGGGAACCCAGTCGGCGCCGCGCGGGCGTTCGGCGCGAACGGCCACCCCGGCTGGGATCCATTCGCAGTACTCGTTGCGGCTGACGCGGCATGCGGTTGCCGGGGCGGCTTGCACGCGTTGTGTCAACGCGGCCAGGCGCGCCGAATCGGTAGCGGCCAGCACGGCCATGTTGTGATCGGCGTCGCTCACCTTCAGCATGTAGAGCAGGCGCACGTGGCGCAGCCGCGCCGGCTGGCGAAGACGCGGCGCGAAGGATTTCGCGGGATGGGTAAGCTGGCCGTTCCGATTCATCGTCACATCGGTGAGCGCGATTTGCACGCCGCCCTTCTTGTGCGCGCCGACGCCGTAGATCGCCGTCTCGTAGCCCTGGAATTCGTCGCCGGCACGCAGGGTGATCGTGTTGCCCTCCTCCTGCTGTTCGGTAGCCTTCAACAGGAAACCGCCGGACTTGAGCAACGGCGTAACCACGCGCACGCGCCACCCTGCTTCGAGCTCCGCAAAGCTGGGACCGCGCAAAACGGGCGCGGGCGGCGGCGGAGCCGGGTGGCGCTTGGCGCACCCGGCCAGCAACACCGTCACTACCAGCAGCCATCTCATGCGGTCAGCAGCCCCCACGAGGTGGCGTACAGTTTCTCGGCGGCCTCTTCCGTCTTCGCCTCCACGAAGACGCGCAGAATCGGCTCCGTGTTCGACGCGCGGACGTGCACCCAACGGTCCGGCCACAGCAGTTTCAGCCCGTCGCTGCGGTCCGCTTCGGCCTCCGGGAAGCCTTCCTCCAGCGCCTGCATCAATCCGCCTAAACGTCCGTGCGCAAACGCCACCTTGCCCGACTTGCGGACATACTGCGGCAACGCGGCCACCAGCTCGGAAACCGTCTTGCCGCTCTCGGCCATCAGGTCCAGCAGGAACGCCATCGCTGTGAACGAGTCGCGACACAGTTGCACCGCCGGGAAGATCACGCCGCCGGCCGAGCCCTCGCCGCCAATGGCCGCCTTCACCGCCTGCATCGTCTCCACAACATTCGCCTCGCCCACTGGCGTGCGATAGACCTTGCGTCCGAAGGCAAGCGCGATATCGTCGATGGCCGAAGAGGTCGTCAGATTCACCACCACCGGGCCGGGCACAACGGCCAGCGCCCGCTGCACGGCTAGCGCCAGTACGTCGTCGTTATCCAGCACGCGGCCGTTCTCATCGACAATAGCCAGGCGGTCCGCATCCGGATCCTGCGCAAAGCCGACTTCGGCGCCGGTCTTCAGCACCAGCGCGGCCAGCTCGCCCAGCGTGTCCGGACGCGGCTCAGCGATGCGCGGGAAGACCTTCGTCGGGTCGATCGCAATGGCGTCCAAACGGCAGTTCAGCGAGTCCACCAGGAAGCCCGGCGTCATCACGGAACCGGCGCCGTTGACGGCATCGAGCGCCACGCGGAAGTGGCGGCGGCGGATGCGATCCACGTCCACTTTGGCCAGAACGCGGTCGATATGAATCGCCTTCGCCAGGCCGGGGTCCGTGGTCACGTAGCCGATTTCGGCGTTCGTCGCCTGCGTGAAATCGGACTGGTGATAGAGGTCGATCAGTTCATTGCGCTCGTACTGATTGAAGAACTGCCCCTCTTTGTTGAACAGCTTCAGGGCGTTGTACTCCGGCGGATTGTGGGACGCGGTTAGCCCGATGCCGCCGCGCGCGCGAATGTGTTCGACGTAGATTTGAATCGTCGGCGTGGGCAGGATGCCGACGTCCACGACGTCGCACCCGGCCGCCAGCAAACCGCAATTGACGGCGTGTTGCAGCATCGGCCCGCTCAGCCGCGTATCGCGGCCCACCACCACGCGGCCCCGGCCCACGTAGGTGCCGAACGCCTGCGCGAAGTGCAGCGTCAGCGACGGAGTGAGGAACTCCGGAACCACGCCGCGCACGCCCGATACACCGATCTTCAGCAGATGTTCGCGGGGCATTAGCTGTAGCTCCTTGCTTTGTCCATGAGGGTTTCAAACAGCTCCTGCGGCGGCGCGCCGCGCTGTTCACAGATGACGCGAATGATCGGCTCGGTGTGGCTGACGCGGACGTGGAACCAGCGGTCTGGCCAGCTGACGCGCAGCCCGTCGGTGCGGTCGATGCGGCCGTCGGGGTAGGACGCCAGCAGGTCCAACAGCAACTCCGGCACGCGTGGCGATTCCAGCCGCACCTCGCCCTTCAGAATCGAATACTGCGGATAATCAGCCAGCAGTTGGCCCAGCGTGCGACCGCGTTCTTTCATCATCGTCAGCACCGCGAACATGCTGGCGATGCCGTCGTAGATGAACCGGAACTGCGGCATCATCACCGCGCCAGTGCCCTCGCCGGCCACGGCGATCTGCTCCGGGCGGTAGGCGGCGAGCGCGTCCATCGCCGCCTGGCGCCCCACCGGAACGCGCAGAACGCGCCCGCCGTGGCGCACGGCCACGTCTTCGAGAAGCGCGGAACTGGAGAGGTTCGTGATGACGATCTTCCCCGGCCCGCGCGATAGCTGATGGTCGGCCAGCAGCGGCAGCATCATCTCTTCGGAGACGCCGCGGCCCTGCTCGTCGGCCATCGCCACGCGGTCCGAATCGACATCGAACAGGAACCCGGCGTGCGCGCCAAGCGGCCGCATTAGCGGGCCCAGTTGCAGTTCCACCATGCGCGCCGATGTGGTCGGCTCGTGGGCGAATTGAACGCCTTCCACCCGTTCATTGATCAACACCAGATCCAGGCCATAGCGCTCAATCACACGCCGCAAAATCAGCGCCGAAGTGCCATTGCAGCAATCGACGACAACGCGGAAGTCGCGCAGACTGGGCAGGTCGAACACCGCCGCCAAGTCGTCGATGTAGCGGTCCAGCGCGCCCGCGTCGAACCGCTGGCCGCCAAGCTGATCCCACGCCACAAACCGGAACTTGCGCAGGTGGTAAATGTCCAACAACTCCCCGGCCTCGGCCGTGGAAAGATAGGTCCCGCGCGGGCCCAGGAAACGCAGCGCGTTCCAGTCGGCCGTGTTGTGGCTGGCGCTGATGGCGATTCCGCCGGCGGCGTCCAGCCGCTGCAGCGCGTGCTGCACCACGGGCGTCGAAACCACGCCCAGGTCGATCACCTCATGCCCGCAGGCCATCAGCGCCGACACCACGCCCTCCCACGCCATACGCCCACTGGCGCGCGGATCGCGGCCCACAACCACGGGCCGCCCCGGCTCAATAAACGTTCCAAACGCCGCCGCGAAATCCAGGATATGACCGGCCGTCAATCCCCGCCCGACGATGCCGCGCAGGCCAACGTGGGAAATGCGAAGTCCGCTGTCACCCCTCATTTCGCGACCAGCCGCAACCGCCCGAACGCCTCCGGCACGTGATAATTCCGCGCGCCCGTCGGCTGCCACGCCAGCATGCGATAGCCGTTCGGCTTCTTGCCCTGAATGCGATAAAAATTGATCCGCATCTCACTCCCCGCTTTGGCGACAGCCCCGTTGATGCTGTCCATCGGAATCTGGAATTCGCCGTACCAGATCTTCTTTTCCTTATCGATCCGCGCCTTCACCTTGTAGCCGGAGTTCCACAGCATGCCGCCCTGCGGCAGCGGGTTCTTGCGGTCGATGTCCAGGTCCACCCACTCGCCCTGCGGCGAAATCTGATACTCGCGGTAGTGCCAGATCTTGTCCATCTCCGCGCCCACGAACACCTCGGCCACGTCCCATTCCCACAGCCGCCACGTGTCCTTGGTCGTGTCCGGATCCGGCTTCAGATTCAGCTCCTCGTAGTGGTTCACGAAGAGGATGTACAGATTCTTATCGGTCCATATGGAGCGGATCTCCGTGCGATTGCCCGCCACCGGATCGGCCAGCGGCCCTTGCTCCACAACGGCCGGCGCCACGGCCTTCCAATGGCGCGCCTGCGGATCGGCCGTCAGCGCGACGTCCTTTTTGGCGTGATGGCTCTCCATAACGCCCTTTCCGTCCGCCCACAACGGGGCCATGCACAGTAAAATCCACGCAAGCTTCTTCATTTCTCTGACACTATCAGGTTAAATGACGTTATGCCTATCCTGCGGCCAATGGCCCTGTTCTCCCTGGCCACGCTGATCCTCGCCGCGCAACCCGCCACCCGCACCGCCACCCTGCCCAACGGCGTCACCGTTCACGAAAACGTAGCCTACGACAAGTATCCGGAAACCGTCATGGACATCTTCCGGCCCGCCGGCGCGGGCCCGTTCCCAGCCGTTATCATCATCCACGGCGGCGGCTGGACAGCCGGTACGAAGGCGGCCATGCTGGGCAACTGGGTGTCGCGTTATCTGGCAAAAGGCTTCGTCGTCGCCAACGTCGAGTACCGCCTGGCGGCCGCCGCCAAGGCCCCCGCCGCCGTCGAAGACGCGCTCACCGCCGCCAACTTTTTCATCGATCACGCCGCCCAATACGCGGCCGACCCGAACCGCATCGTCGTCACCGGAGGCAGCGCCGGCGGCCATCTGGCGTTGATGGTGGGCATGACCCCGGCCAGCGCCAATCTCGGCAAACCGGTGAAAGTGCGCGCCATCGTCAACTTCTACGGCATCACCGATGTCGACGCGCAGCGCCACGGCGTTGGCCGCCGCGAGTATGCCACAACATGGGTCCCCGAAGGGCCGGACCGCACCGCGCTCGCCCACCGCCTGTCGCCCATGACCTACGTCCGCAAAGACGTACCGCCCGTGCTGACCATCCATGGCGATGCCGATGCCACCGTGCCGCACGAACACGGCGTGAATCTCACCAAAGCCCTGAAAAAGGCCGGCGCGGTGACGGAGATGATCACCGTCCCGCAAGGCCCCCATGGCTTCCCGCCCGCCACGCAGGAAGAGCTGTACCCCAAAATTTTTGCATTCCTGAAAAAACACGGAGTTTTATAGTGCGACTGCTATTGTTGACCGCGCTCGTCCTCCACGCCCAACCGCTGAAATTGAATGAAGAAAAGGTCTACGGCCGCGACGCCTGGGTCGTGTCCAACGGCCTCATTCGCGTGTCCCTGCTCAAAGGCGGCGGCCACATCGCCGAGGTCCGCCAAACCACCGGCGACCCCAAACGCGACATCAACCCCATGCGCGTTCCGCACTACCCGACCATCGACCCGCAGAACTACACCGCCGCCAAACATGCCACCCTATACGGCACCGATCCCCACGCCCGCCTCTCCTCCGGCTACCTCGGCCACCTGCTCTGCTTCCCTTTCTACGGCCCCGTGTCGTCGCCCGAAGAGGCCAAGCGCGGCCTCGGCAATCATGGCGAAGCCCCGGTCGTCGAGTGGCGCAAAATCAAGTCGGAGATCACCGCCGAAGCGGCCGTCATCGAGTACGGCGCCGACCTCGTGCAGACGCAATACCGCGTCTGGCGCCGCGTCACGCTCCCCACCGGCAAGCGCCATGTGAACGTCGAAGAGTGGGTGGAAAACCTGACCGATCTCGACCGCCCTATGCAGTGGATGCAGCACGCCACCTTCGGTCCGCCCTTCGTCGAACCGGGCCGCTCCCGCCTCCGTATCTCGGCCAAGGACCCGGCGTTGCGAGACCGCCTGATGCCCGAAGAACACGCCACCGGCAGCTACACCGCCATCCGCCTGGACCCCACCCGCGCCCAACAATTCTTCGTTCTTTCGCACCCGGAATTCAAGGTGCAAATCGGCTACATCTTCCCCGCCGCGCAGAACCCGTGGGTGGGCGATTGGATGGAGAATCAACGCAACCAGACGCTGCCCTGGAGCGGCCAGGTCATCGCCCGCGGCATCGAGTTCGGCAACAGCCCGTATGCCGAAGGACTGCGCAAAGCCATTGATCGCGGCACGCTCGACGGCGCCCCAGCCTATGGCTGGATCCACGCCCGCGAGACGTTGAAGAACGAGTTTCGCATTTTCCTCGCCGAGCCCGGCGCGGCCGAGCCGGCCCGTTAACCGATCGTGTTCAACAGCGCCGTCACCGGCCCCGCCACCGTCACCGCCAACTGCTGATTCGCCGCCGCGTCCATCTCGGAAACGACGAAAACCAGAAACGCATCCGCTTCGAATCCGGCGATCTGAAAGCGCGGCACGTCTTCGTGGAACACCGTCGCGCCAGCGGCCACGCGCCGCAGCGGGCTGTTCCCAAAGGTCTCCCCATCCTGCTTGCGCGCGATAACCAGCGAGACCAGCCCGTCCTTGGCATCCCGCATCACTAAATGCACAAACGAGCGCCCTCGCGCCTTGCACTCGTGCGCGGAAACGACACGGTAGTTCGCCGGAATGTGCGTCAACACGGGACGAAACGCCGCCGGCAACGCGTGCTCCGTGCCCTGCTTCGGCCACTTGCGAAAAGCGGCGCAGTGGACGTGATCGGAGAGCCCCACGCGCATGAGACGACTCACGCCCGCCGGCAGAGCGCCAAAATACGCGCTCTCGCGAATCTGATTCTGCGCCCACGGCACAGCCCAATAACTGCCCACGGCCATCAGCAAAGCCGCTGCGGCGGCATACGGTTGCCAGCGCGAACGAAACCCAGGCGGCGCCATCGCCACCCGCACGCGCGATTCCATCCTGGCGTCCACCGGGGTCGCCCGGACCGCTCGCTGCAAACCTACGCGCACCCGCTCCCGCAACGCCGCCTCCGCCCGGCACGTCGCGCACCCAGCCAAGTGCCCCTGCAACCACTCAGGGTCGGCCAGTGTGTCCATCTCCAACAAAGCCCGTTCGCAATCCGGATTCATCGTCCGCTCTCCTTCCCGCCCAAGGCCTCGCGCAGCAACCGGCGCCCACGACTCACCCGGGACATGACAGTCCCGATCGGTACCTGCAGGATCTCGGCGGCCTCCCGGTAGGCAAATTCTTCGACGTCCACCAGCAACACAACGGCGCGGAAGTCGGCCGGAATCCGGTCCAGCGCCGCCAGCAAATCCTCATCGGTCAACTGCTCCGGAATCGGTGGCGTGTAGGCGGCCGTTGCTTCCGTGTAGTCATCCAGCGGCTGCATGACCGAAAACCGGAACCACTTCCGCCGGTAGTGCTGCACGCAGTGAAAGAGAATTTTGTACAGCCACGCCCGGCAGTTGGTACCCGTTTCAAAGCGGCCAAACGATTTCCATGCCTGCAGGAACACGTCCTGAACAACGTCCTCCGCCCGCCCCCTATCCCCCATCATCCGCGACGCCGTCCGCACCAGATCGCTCAAATGCGGCAACGCCTCGCGCGCAAAGCGCTGTTCCGCGCTCAGCGCCGCCGGCACAGTGGGCATTGGCGATGTGGGTTCGGTCCGGTTCATCCAGCGTTCCGCAGTGTCACTCATGGTCATTGCAACATGAATAGCCACTCAGTAACCCGTTCTATTCCCGCCCCCCAACAAAACCGTGTCACACACAATTATTTCTTCCATCGGCCCCTTCAACAAAAACAACCACTTAGGCCCGAACTCGTCGCTCAGAACCGTGTCACACACGATTTCACGTCTCATAGGATCGTTCCGGCCCGTCGCCGCCGTTCCACCTCCCGAACAAAATGCCGAACCCCAAAAAACGTCACCGCACCGACTGCCGCTACTGCCATCACAGCGGGCATAGCCTCACCCGCAGTCAGCGGGTGCAATCGCACTTCCTGACCGAACCGGACCAGAGCGCCCATCGCGTTCAGCGCCACAAAGCCCCGAAATGACGCCTGCACAAGGATGCCATGCGGCGGCGAAACCCAAAGTGACAGCGACCGCCGCCTCCGTCATCAAGCCCCTCTGTCCATCTCGTCCCGCACCGGCATACGAACGCCGACGCAAACCTCCTCCCCGTGCACCGCAAAACATGCCGTCCCCCCGCGCCGTCCATAACCGCTAACAGGACTCTCCAAAACACTTACCCCCCTGCGGACGTAGCAGGCTCAACAACAGAAGCCCACCGATCAACACTGGGACGCCGGCCACAAACCGAACAACGTCCCACACCCTTCCTCGAACCAACCACAGTACTGTCACGCCAGCCGTCACGAATCCCGCCCGCCCACGCCCACCGCACCATCGGCGCCGCCTCCGCGAACACCGTCGCATACTCGGCCATGCCCTACCTGAATCACACAGCACGCCCCCAAACTAACCCCTCCGCCCGGTGGGATAATGAATCAAGGAGATTTACTATGGCACAAGAAAATGGCGACAAAGTCGTATGGTTCCTGGCTGGCGCGGCGATCGGCGCGGCCATCGCGCTGCTCTACGCTCCCGCGAGCGGCGAAGAGACCCGGGCCAAACTGCTCGACAAAGCCAATGAAGGCAAGGAAGTCCTCGGCGAACACGGACGCGAACTGATGGACCGCGGCCGCGAACTCTACAGCAAAGGCAAGAACATGGCCGACGAAGCCGCCGACATGTTCGAACGCGGCCGCAAACTCGTCGAAGGCTAAACC
>CAMATG010000058.1 GCA_945860645.1 Candidatus Sulfopaludibacter sp. SbA3
GGCCTTGGGGGCGAAGTGGGGCTTGCGCGGGGCGAGCGGATTGGCGGAGATGGGGGCGCCATAGCCGGTGCGGGCGAACATGTCGCCGAGAGCGATGGTGCCGAGGCCACCGGTGAGTTTCTGGAAGAACTCGCGGCGTTTTTGAATAGCGAAAAAGTCCATGGTGGTTACTCGCGGTTGACGAATTCGTCGAGGTTCAGGAGGACGCTGGCAAGGCCGGTCCAGGCGGCGTGTTCGGCGGCATCGATGCCGGGCACGGGGTGGACGGGGAGCGTCTTTTCGGTGGCGAAGAGGGTGCGCTGCTGATCGAGATATTTCGACAGACGTTCGATTTCGGCGGGGCGCGCATCGCGAGCAAGGACGAGCTGGGCGGCGTATTGGATGCGGTCCTTGTTCACCGTCGGGCCTTCGCGGAGGAGGCGGAGGGCGAGGGTTTCGGCGGCTTCGAGGAAGACCGGATCGTTGAGGAGATTGAGAGCCTGGAGAGACGTGTTCGAGTGTCCGCGGCGGCAGGCGGCGGTGGTGGAGCGAGGCGCGTCGAAGTTCATCAGCAGCGGGTAGGGCGTGGTGCGCTGGAAGTGGATGTAGAGACCGCGGCGGTACTGATCGGTGCCGGGGCTGACTTCCCATTTCGTGCCGCGACCGTAGCCGAGCGAGGAGACTCCATCGGGCTGCGGTGGCTTGATGGACGGGCCGCCGAGCTTGGAGAGATCGAGGAGGCCGGCGGAGTACAGGGCGGCATCGCGAATGGTTTCGGCGTTGAGCCGGACGCGCGACTGGCGGGCGAGGTATTTGTTTTCCGGGTCCTTTTCGGCGAGTTCCTTGCGGGCGTCGGAGGACTGCTTGTAGGTGGCCGATTGGACGATTTCGCGGATGATTTGCTTGCGGCTCCAGCCTTCGTCGCGGAACTTAGAAGCCAGGTAATCGAGCAGTTCGGGGTGGCTGGGGCGGGAACCCATGATGCCGAAGTCTTCGGCGGTTTTGACGATTCCCTGCCCGAAGAGTTCCTGCCAGATTTTATTCACGGTGACGCGGGCGGTGAGGGGGTTTTCGGACGAGGTGAGCCAGTTGGCGAGATCGAGCCGGGTGGCGTGGGCGCCCTTTTTTTTGAGCGGCGGGAGGAAGGAGGGAGCGTCGGGTTCGACGGCGATACCGAGCTGTTTGAAGTCGCCACGGATGCGCAGGTGGGTCTGCTGGGGGTTGGGTGTTTCGAGGAGCGTGTAGGCCTGGGTGAGCTGCGGATAGGCCGTTTCGAGGTCCTTCAGTTTCTTGTCGAGCTCGTCGAACTTGATGTCCTTGTACGCTTTCGAACCGATGGCGAAGTGGTAGTTGCGGATAAAGTGGGTTTCGAGAATCCGCTTTTCGCGGGCGGTGCGCTGGGAGGCGGGGATCTTGATGATCTTGCCGCCATCGCCGCCTTCGGTGAGCTTCAGGAGGCAGTCCCAGGCGAGGTCCCAATCGGTGCGGCGGCCGGGGTTCTTGAAGGCGTCGAGCATATCAACTTCCCAGGCCGGCTGCTTTTCGCGGACCTTGTAGTCGGCGATGAGGGCTTCGCGCTTCTTTTCGAACTCGGCGGCTTTTCGGAGCCAGAGGCCGGTTTCGCCGGGGAGCGGCGCGTCGATGTCTTCTTCTTCGGCGTTATCGAAGAAGGCGTACATCTGGTAGAAATCCTTCTGACGGAAGGGATCGTATTTGTGGTCGTGACACTGGGCGCAGCCGGTGGTGAGGCCGAGCCAGACGGAGCCGACGGTGGTGGAGCGGTCGGCTACATTTTCAAAGCGGAACTGGCTGTTGTCGATGCCGCCTTCGCGATTGGTGAGGGTGTGGCGGCTGAAGCCGGTGGCGACCTTTTGTTCGACGGTGGCGTTGGGGAGCAGGTCACCGGCGAGCTGTTCGCGGGTGAACTGATCGAAGGGCATGTCGCGATTGATGGCGTCGATGACCCAGTTGCGCCAGCGCCAGGACCAGGGGCGGACCCAGTCTTTTTCGTAGCCGTCGGAGTCGGCATAGCGTGCCTGATCGAGCCAGTGGCGGGCCCATTTTTCGCCGAACTGGGGCGAGGCGAGGAGGCGGTCGATTTGTTTTTCGTAGGCGTTGGGGGAAGCGTCGGCCAGGAACGCCTGCATTTCGGCGGGGGAGGGCGGGAGGCCGATGAGATCGAGCGAGAGGCGGCGGAGGAGGGTGGGTTTGTCGGCTTCCTTGGACGGGGTGAGCGACTGCTTGGCGAGGGTGGCGCGGATGAAGCTATCGATGGCACCGGCGGGTTTGCGGATGGGCTGGAAGGCCCAGTGGGAAGAGGTGGACGCGGCCTTGGCGGCGGCGCGGGTGGGGTATTGGGCACCCTGGTCGATCCAGGCTTTCAGGATGGCGACCTGTTCCGGGGGCAAACCTTTGGAGCCCATGGGCATGGCCTTCAGGCCGTTGGCGCCGGTGACGCGGTGGATGAGCGGACTATCGGCGGATTTGCCGGGGAGGATGACTTTGCCGCCATAGCCGCCGGCGAGAGCGGAGGGGCCGTCATCGAGACGCACGCCGGAGGTTTGCTTGGCGGGACCGTGGCAGCCGTAGCATTTGGCGGCGAGGATGGGCTCGACTTGTTTGACGAAGTCGACGGGCTGCGCGAACAGTGCGCACACGAAGAAAGGAAGGGCGAGTAGGCTGCGTTGCACTTCCTTAACTTTAGCCCAACAGCTCGTTGAGCGGCGTAAGAACGAACTCCCGCTCGTGAATGTGGGGGTGCGGAATTGTAAGATGCGGCGTTTGGAGGCGGAGGTTGCCGAAATAGAGGATATCGATGTCGATATTGCGGGGGCCTTTGTCGATGGTCTTGACGCGACCCATGGCGCGTTCGACGCGCTGGGTGCGGCGGAGCAGTTCGATGGCGAAGTGGGGCGTTTGGGCCTCTATCACCATGTTGAGGAAGTGCGGCTGATCGAGGACGTAAGCGGGCGCGGTTTCGATGACGGTGCTGCGGCGGAGGGTTTCAATGCCTTCGTGTTCGAGGCGGACGATGGCTTCGTCGAGCAGGGCCTGGCGGTCGCCGAGGTTGGAGCCGAGAGCGAGGTAGATGGTCGTCAAAAGAGGCCTGGTTGCGGCGTTGGGGGCGGGGGGATTTTGAAGTATTCGAACGCGCGGCGGGTGGCGACGCGGCCGCGGGGCGTGCGGTCGAGGAAACCGAGCTGCATGAGGTACGGTTCGTAGACGTCTTCGATGGTGGCTTCTTCTTCGTCGATGGAGGCGGCGATAGTTTTGATGCCGACCGGGCCGCCGGAGTACTTTTCGAGGATCGTCATCATGATCTTCTGATCGATCTCGTCGAGGCCGAAGCGGTCGACCTCGAGCATGTCGAGGGCGGTCATGGCGATGGGGTGGGTGATGTGGCCGTTGGCGCGGACTTGCGCGTAATCGCGGACGCGGCGGAGGAGACGGTTGGCAATGCGGGGTGTGCCGCGGGCGCGGCGGGCGATTTCGGCGGCGCCGGGTTCGTCCACTTTGATTTGGAGGAGGCCGGCACTGCGGAGAACGATGGAGGTGAGGTCGGCGATGTCGTAGGGATTGAGCCGGAGGACGAGGCCGAAGCGGCCGCGGAGGGGGGCGCTGATGAGGCCCTGGCGCGTGGTGGCGCCGACGGCGGTGAAGCGGTTGATGTCCATCGAATGGGTGCGAGCGCCGGCGCCGGTGCCGATCATGATGTCGACACGGAAGTCTTCGAGGGCGGAGTAGAGAATTTCTTCCACGTCGGGCAGGAGGCGGTGGATTTCATCGATGAAGAAGACCTGTTTATCGCGGAGGTTGGTGAGGACGCCGGTGAGGTCGAGCTTCTTCTGGATGATGGGCGCGGCGGTTTGATCGAAAGCTACTTCGAGTTCGCCGGCGATGAGGTTGGCCAGCGTGGTTTTGCCGAGGCCGGGGGGGCCGTAGAGGAGAACGTGATCGAGGGCTTCGCCGCGCTGTTTGGCGGCCTGGATGGCGATGGAGAGGTTTTCCTTGAGGCGGGCCTGGCCGGTGAAATCGGCGAGGCGGCTGGGGCGAAGGGCGGTTTCGTATTGGCGGTCGCTGTCCATGGCGGCGCCGGAGATGAGTTCGCGGTCGCGCATCAGCGGACAAGCTCCATGGATTTACGGAAGAGTTTTTCGAAGTCGCCGTCGGGGAGAGCGGCGTGGGCTTTGCGAACAGCGGCTTCGGCGGCGGGGCGCTGGGATCCGAGGTTGACGAGGGCGCTGATCAGGTCGAGATCAAGGTCGGAAAGAATGCCGGCCGTGTTGAAGGAAACGGGGGTGGCGGAGCCGGCAATGGCGATGTCGAGCTTGTCGCGGAGTTCGACGACCATGCGTTCGGCGGTTTTCTTGCCGACGCCGGGGATGCGGGTGAGCTGGACGAGGTCGCCGGAGCGGATGGCCTGGACGAGATCGGCCGGGGCAATACCGGAGAGCGCCGTGAGCGCGACCTTGGGTCCGATGCCGCTGACGGTGATGAGTTTTTCGAAGAGGAACTTTTCCTCAGTTGTGAAGAAGCCATAAAGGAGCATAGCGTCTTCGCGCACATGCATATGGATGCGCAGTTTCGCTTCGGCCCCCACATCGGGGAGGCGGGTGAAGGTGGACACGGGGATGTGGACTTCATAGCCCACGCCGCTCGCTTCCACGATGACCAGGTTCGGGTGTTTCTCCAGCACGGCGCCACGCAGATGGGCAATCATCGTAAACTCACATTCTACATGGCACGGCGATTATTCTATGTTCCCCACGTGCGGCGCGAGGAGGCCGAGTTGACCGGCGACGCGGCGCAGCATCTGGTTCGCGTGTTGAGAGTCGAAGAGGGGCAGGTGTTTGAGATCTCCGATAATCAGCACCTTTATCTGGCGACGGTGACAACGGCGCGCAAGAGTTCGGTGGTGTTCAAGGTGAACGAGCGGTTGCCCGATCAGGCGCCGGTGCCGGACGTGACGCTGTTGGCGAGTCTATTTAAGTTCGACCATTTCGAGTGGCTGCTGGAGAAGGCGACGGAACTGAACGTGGCGCGGATTGTGCCGGTGATTGCCGAGCGGAGTGAGCGGGGGCTGGACCAGGCGGCGCCGAAGCGGAAGGAACGGTGGGAACGGATTCTGTTGGAGGCGAGCCAGCAGTGCCGGCGGATGACGCTGCCGGTGATTGAGGATCCGGTGAAGCTGCAGGCGGCGGCGGGGACGGCGGCGACGCATAAGGTGTTGTTGGACGAGATGCGGCAGGGGCCGCCGTTGACGCGGTTGGCGATGGGGGCGGGGGAATCGGTGGCAGTGTTGTTGGGGCCTGAGGGGGGCTGGGCGGAGCGGGAGCGGGAGGTTTTGGTGGAGTCGGGCTGGAAGCCGTGGAACGTGGGGCCGAACGTGCTGCGGGCGGAAACGGCGGGGATGGCGGCGTTGGCCACCATCTCGCTGATATCTCAGCTAGAATAGTAAGAATTGTTAATCCTTGAGCGAACTCACCGGTGCAGGCCGATAAGCCATTGGTGTCAGTTGCGTTAAAATTAAGGACAGATCTTGCTTTGGAGGCATTAATGCAGAAGCGTTACCTGGGGGCAGCCGTTGCCCTCGCTTTTGTCGCGACTGGTTTCTCCCAAACCACGTCGACGACTATTTTGGGAACCGTCACGGATCCATCTGGCGCAGCTGTCGCAGGCGCTAAAGTAACAGCAACCAACATTCGCACGCAAGTGAAGCGCGAAGACGTATCGACGTCGTCCGGTGACTACAGCTTTCCGCTATTGGACATCGGCGAGTATTCAGTCACAGTGGAAGCCCCTGGCTTCAAGACGGCCAACCGGGCCGGCCTGGTGCTTCAGATTAATGAAAAACTCCGCGCCGACATTACGCTGCAAGTCGGCCAGGTTTCCGAGCGCGTGGAAGTAACCGGCTCGGCGACGGCGTTGAAGACCGACGAATCGTCGATCGGCGACGTGATTGAACAGAAGCGGATTGTGGAACTGCCGGTGAACGGCCGGAACGTGGGCAACCTGGCGGTTTTGCAGGCGGGCGTCATGTTCGGCAGCCGCGGCGGTTTGGACGGACAGAGCGGCGGCGGCGGCGGTATCCCGATTCCCGGGCAGGCCATCGCGATCGTTGCCAACGGGCAGCGCGAAGTGAGCCAGCATGCAACGCTCGACGGCGTGGTGGCGACCGAAGCGCGGGTCAACACGGTTCCCTTCTCTCCTTCCCCGGAGGCGATTGAAGAAGTGAAAGTGTTCACGGGCACCTATTCGGCCGAGTACGGCTTTAACTCCGGCGCACAGCTGATCATGGTGATGCGTTCGGGCACCAACGACCTGCACGGTTCGTTGTTTGAATTCCTGCGCAACGACAAGTTCGACGCGGAAGATTATTTCCAGAACTACTTCAACACCTCTTCGACGCGCCTGCGTAAGCAAGGCATTCGCCAGAACCAGTTCGGGTTCGTGGTGAACGGTCCGGTGGTGTTGCCGAAGCTGTACAACGGCAAGGACAAGACCTTCTTCATGTTCAACTATGAAGGCCGCCGCCGCAGCCTGCCGGGCGCCGCTTCGTCGGCCCTTTTGCCGACCGACGAATTCCGCAATGGCGACTTCAGCCAGTTGCTGCGCATTCCGACCCCGGTGCAGTTGGTAGACCCGTTGAACGGCACGCCGTTCGCCGGCAACATCCTGCCTGCCTCGCGCATCTCCAACACCGCCAAAGCGCTGCTTCCTTTCTGGGAAAAGCCACAGGTGGCTGTGGCCAACCCGCAGGTTGGTTTTAACTATACGGGCACGGGCCCGAACCGAATCACTGACGACCAATATTTCGTGAAGGGTGACCACAACTTCTCGACGAAGGACAAGATCATGGGCCGCTATGCCACCAACAGCGTGGACTGGTTGACCTATGCCGGCACCTCACCGCAGTTCTCCTACCTCGTCCTGGGCCGCAACGACAACGTCGCCACCCAATGGATTCACGTTTTCTCGCCGGCCGCTGTGTTGGAAACTCGCTACGGCTACACCCGTTCCAAAGACGACAGCTTCAACCCGCGTGCCAATACGGACTTCAACCTGGCGTCGATCGGCATGGACGGCTTCCGTGTTGTGAACGATGGCAACCGTCCGCTGACCAAGCGGGAAGCTGGCTTGCCCTCGATCGGTCTCGCCAACGGCCTGCAGGGCCTGTCCGAGCGCGACGGCGGCAACGGCTTCGACGACAACAAACTGCACCAGATCAGCTCCAGCTTGAACCTGAGCTTCGGCCGTCACAATGTGAAGGTTGGCGGTGAGTATCGCCACATCACTCTGTTCCGCGGCGCGGCTAACGTTCCGCGCGGCGCCTTCACCTTTGCCGGGAACATCACCGGCCACAGCTTCGCGCAGTTCATGCTGGGCCTGCCGAGCTCTACGGATACGCCGGAAGGCCTGCCGTTGACCGACGTGCTGCAGCACCGCACGGGCTTCTACGTGAACGACGACTGGAAGGTGAGCAAGAAGTTGACCGTGAACATCGGCATGCGCTGGGAATACAACTCCATGGCCAAGGACGTTCGCGGCCTGTGGCGTAGCGCTGAGCTGAAGAGCGGCACCTACACCTATGTCCCCGGCGACATCCGTACCCAGTACAACTTCTATACCCCGCAGAAGGACATGTTCATGCCACGCATCGGCCTGGCGTATCGCGCCAGCGACGCCTGGGTGATCCGCGCCGGCTACGGGATTTACTACAACGTTCACCAGCTGAACAACTACACGATTCTGAACCTGAATCCGCCGCTCTCGGGCAGCGCGAACTTCAACAACGACGCCACCAACAACCGGCTGGTGAACCCCAACAATCCGTTGACGTTCGCCAATCCGTTTGGCGTGATCAACCGCAGCTCCGCCGTCAGCGCCAACGTGCTGAACAAGGACAACTTCCAGCCGATGGTGAATCAGTGGAGCTTCGACATTCAGCGCCGCCTGCCGTTTGACATGGCGTTGAACGTTGGCTACGTCGGCTCCGGCACGGCCCACCTGGACAACACGGTGGAAGCCAACTCGCCGGACCCTGGCTTCAACACCCCCACCAGCAGCTTGCAGAGCCGCCGTCCGTATCAGTTCATCAACGATAATGGCGTTCTGCGTCCGCTGACCCGTCTGCGCTTCCTGGATTCGGGTGCCAACGCCTCCTACCATGGTTTGCAGACGACCTTGCAGAAGCGCTTCGCAAAAGGGCTTTCGTTCTCGATCGCCCACACTTGGTCCAAGTCGCTGATGGAAGGCTACGGCCGTAACGAAGGCGACGGCTACAACCCGAACGCCTACCAGAACCCGCGCAACCGCGCGGCGGACAAAGGCCGCGTCGGCTTCGACGTCACCCACAACGTGGTGTCGAACTTCGTCTACGAACTGCCGTTCTTCGCGGGCAGCAGCAACCTGTTTGCCAAGCACGTCCTCGGTGGCTGGCAGACCAACGGCGTTATCACGATGCGCACGGGGTTCCCGATGACGGTTACCCAGGGCGCCATCACCAACACCGCCAATGTCACGATTCGCCCGGACCGGATCGGACTCGGCAGCCTTTCCAACCCGACGGTCAACCAGTGGTTCAACCCGAACGACTTCCGCCTGGTGAGCTGCCAGAACACGGCCACCCCCGAACTCTGCCGCTACGGCAACTCGGGCATGGGCATTCTGGAAGGGCCCGGCGCCAAGATCGTGGACTTCTCGCTGTTCAAGAACTTCCAGATTCACGAGCGCGTGAAACTGCAGTTCCGCAGCGAAATGTACAACCTGTTCAACACCCCGCAGTTCGCTCGTCCGAACGGTGGCCTGAACACCGGCGGCAGCTTCCTGCCGACGCGTGCCGCCGATGGCAGCATCAACTACCCCAGCCAGGCCAACCAGGCCCGCGGCGTGGGCGCCATCACCGGTCTGGTTTCGCCCATGCGGCAGATCCAGTTTGGCTTGAAGCTGCTCTGGTAATCGCTGTAGACAACGCAATCAAAAAGGCCGCCCTTCGGGGCGGCTTTTTTGCGTTTATGAACTTGTGTTGACAACCCCTACCGCGCGTGACTAGACTTTAAAATTCCGTTAGCCACGAACCCTGCTTTCGGAAGACGTACAACCCGTTAACATCTTTACCGGCACTGCATCGCCTTGTGCCGGCACATCAAATCGCAGTATTTGACACGATCGATTCATTCGATCACAGAGGGAAGCTAGATGAGGCAATTGAGCACATTCCGTTCCGTGATGATGCTGGCGGCCATGAGTGTTGTTGGGTATGGCCAGTCGACAACCCAGTCGATTCAGGGACTCGTGATGGACTCCACCGGGTCCTTCGTCGCCGGGGCGGCGATCACCGCAACAAACCAGGGAACCAACGTTTCGTTAAGTGTCACCACCAATGAGACGGGGAACTATACATTTCCGTTGCTCCCTGTTGGCGACTACATGGTCCGATGTGAAAAGCCAGGATTCAAGGCCGGGCTCGTCAAGAGCCTGCGGCTGGAGACGGCGGCGCAGGTGCGCCAGGATTTCAAGCTCGACGTAGGCAGTGTGACGGAGTCGATTGAGGTAGTCGCCAATGCGGTGACCCTGCAGACAGAAAACGCCACGGTGGGCGCGGTGATCGAGAATCGCCGCATCATTGAACTCCCGCTGAACGGCCGCAACATGCAGAGCCTGGCGGTGCTGGTTCCCGGCGTGCAGTACGGCGAACGCACCGGCCGCGGCGATGGTTCGGGCGGGTTCCCGATCCCTGGACAGGGCTTCTCGGTTAGCGCGAACGGCCAGCGGGAAACCAATCAAGTGGCCTCGCTCGATGGCGTCGACGCGAAGGACCCCCGCATCCACATCATGAACTTCGTGCCCTCCATCGAGGCCATTGAAGAGTTCAAGATTCAGACCAACGCCTACACGGCGGAGTACGGTTTCGGCGGCGGCGCGCAGGTGACCATCACCATGAAGAGCGG
The DNA here is from genome assembly GCA_945860645.1 of Candidatus Sulfopaludibacter sp. SbA3. Classification (GTDB taxonomy): domain Bacteria; phylum Acidobacteriota; class Terriglobia; order Bryobacterales; family Bryobacteraceae. The sequence goes on from CAMATG010000058.1 coordinate 9,930, forward strand.
CACGAACCAGTTGCGCGGCACGCTGTTCAACTTCCTGCGCAACGACAAATTCGACGCCGAAAACTACTTCCTGAATTTCGAGCGCGCGGCCGGCCTGGAGCGGTTGAAGAAGAACCCCCTGCGCCAGAATCAGTTTGGCTTCGTGGTCAGCGGTCCGGTGCTATTTCCGAAGCTCTATAACGGCAAGAACAAGACCTTCTGGGCGTTTAATTACGAAGCGCGCCGCACGCGCGAAGGCATCGTCAGCACGGCCAATTTCCCCATCGACGAATTCCGTAACGGCGACTTCAGCCGCCTGCAGCGTGGCTACACCGCCAACGGGCGCTTCGTGGCACCGACGCTGATCTGGGATCCGGATACTGGCAACGTGTTCCCCAACAACGTCATCCCCCGTTCGCGCATCCATCCGGGTGCCCTGAACATGCTGGAAAAGTACGTACCCAAGGCGCAGTTTGTCCAGGAAGATCCCACGGACTTCACGGCCCGCGCGGCCGTCGCCCAGCCGATCAACGTGAACACTTACTTCGCGCGCGTTGACCACAACTTCTCCGACAAGGACCGCGTGTTTGCCCGCCTGGCCTGGGACCGCTCCAGCCTGATCCGCACGAACATCAACCCGAACCTGCCGGTGTTCACCGGATCGCAAGTCACCAATCTGGCCACGCAGTGGATTCACACCTTCAGCCCGAGCATGATCAACGAATTCCGCTTCGGATTTCAGATCTCCAACGACTTGACCTCCAACCCGCGCACGGACAACACGTCGTTCGACATGGACGCGCTCGGCGTGGGGCAGTTCCGCGTGCCCTCGGATGGCAACCGGAAGCTGACGCCGCGTGAACATGGCATTCCGCAGTTCACCGGACTTCCCTTCCAGCTGCAGGAACTCACCAACGGTAACGGCTACGACCGCATGAACACCTACCAGTTCGGCGATCACCTTTCGTACTTCAAGGGCAAGCACAACTTGAAGTTCGGCGCCGAATACTACGGACTGACCATCGAACGCGGCGCGGCCAACCTGGAAGAAGGTTTGCTGGGCTTCGGTGCCGCGCAGACGGGGTTGCCGCTGGCGTCCTTCCTGCTGGGCCGTCCCGCGACGACGCAGACCCCCGAGGGCCTGCCCCTTACCTTCCCGAAAGCGCAACGCGGCGGTGCCTACATCAATGACGACTGGAAGGTCAGCTCCAAACTCACCGTGAACCTCGGTCTCCGTTACGACTACAACGGCTGGCCGGTGGACCGTAAGGGTTTGCAACGCACGCTCAGCATCCCCGGTCTGGGCTCGCAGATTGGCCGTGGACAGGGCTACAAGAAGCCGGATGGCACGATCATCCCCACCATCTTCCCCGAATCGCTGGGCGAGCCTGGCGCCATTAAAGTGGCCCAGCAGCAGCGATTCCGCTTCTTCATGCCGCGCGTCGGCATCGCCTACCGGCCCACCGAAAAATGGGTTATCCGCACTGGCGCCGGCTGGTTCGATAACATCCAGCATCAGAACACCTTCACGATTCTGAACCTGATGCCGCCCAAGGCCGGCAGCCAGGTGTACCAGACCTCGATGCGGCCCGCCCAGACGTTGAACGTCACGGGCGCCAACGGGGCCAACTTCCCCATCACCACCCAGACCTACGTGCCCGGCTCGAACGTTCTGACGTTCGACGATCCGTTCCTCACCCGCGGCGGCGGCAGCAGCACCGTCCGTCCCATCGACCTGCTCTACCTGCCCGATACCTACAAGGACGGCGCGGTGTGGAAGTGGAGCATGGACATACAGCGCGAGTTGCCGTACACGATGGCCCTGTCCGTCGGCTACGCCGGCAGCAAGGGCACCAACATCGGCAACAGCGTCATCAACTGGAACGACCCGTTGCGCCCGGCCACAACGTTCCAACAGTCAAACCGGCCCTACCCCGAATTCTACGACGCCGCCACGCCCAACCTCGGCGTGCAGGCGATGGGCCGCATCCGCTATCTGGACTCCTACGGCGAATCGTTCTACCACGGTCTGCAGGTGAAGCTGGATAAGCGCAGCAACAAGGGGCTGACGTTCGGCATCGCCTACACCTACAGCAAGGCGCACGGCGACGGCGAGAACGGCGGCCAGGAAGGCGCCTCGTTGCAGAATCCGCGCGACCGTAAAGGCTCGCGTGGTCTCTTCCGCTTCGACCAGACGCACCGCCTGGTCGGCAACTGGGTCTACGAACTGCCCGGCCAGAACATGCGCAATGCGGCCAAGTGGGTGGTTGGCGGCTGGCAGCTGAACGGCATTCTCAGCCTTTCCTCCGGCTTCCCGCTGACCATCGGCCAGGGCGCCGGTGACCTGTCGCTGCCGAACGGCGCGGTCCGTCCGGACGTGATCGGCAATCCGGAGCTGAGCGATCCGACGCGCAAGCTGTGGTTTAACACCCAGGCCTACCAGCGCGTTACCTGCCAGATCCCCAGCCGTCCGGACCTCTGCCACTTGGGCAGCAATGGGTACAACACCCTGCGCGGCCCCAGTGAACGGCGTATGGACTTCTCCATGTTCAAGAACTTCGTCATCACCGAACGGGTGAAGATCCAGTTCCGCTGGGAGGCCTTCAACGCCACCAACACCCCGTGGTTTGGCGATCCGGCCGGCATCAGCTTCTCCAATGCCAACCAGCTCACCTCCAACGGCAGCCGCGACGGCGAAATCCGAAGCATCCGCAATCCCATGCGGCGCATGCAGTTCGGGTTGAAGCTGTTCTTCTAGCCGATACGTTCTCAACTAACGAAAGGCCCGCCGGTTGCACGCCGGCGGGCCTTTTTTCTTTGAGTTTACGGTGTTTTATCCGTTAACGAGAGCAACGCCCCAGCCCTCGTCCCAGTTCAAGCTCACGTGGGAGGCCGCCGGGTCCGATTGAAGGTCGAGCAGGCTGCGGTAGTGCTTCACATGATTCACATCGTCAATCCAAACGATAAACGGATTCCGGCCTAATAACCGGCGGACCGTCTGGTACTCGAGCAGCCCCACGCCACCCGCCGAGTCCAGGCAGAACAAAGGCCGCCGGTCAACAAATGATGGGACCAGGGTCTGCAGCAGGCGGTCCGGAGGCGCCAGTCCCTCGTCCCCGCCCAGTGCTCCTTCGAGTTCTCGCAAGTAACCTGCAACGGGATCGGGCAGGAAGTCGATGTAGATGTCCGGCTCCGGCCCGCGTTCCCGCAATAATGGGTCCTGCTGAATGAACTCGGCCGCTTCATGCTTGTCCACGCTGAGCCCCCAGAGGCACTCCACCTGCGGGAAATTTGCCAGATTGCGGCGGGACTCTTCAAAGAGATTCCGCGAGATTTCCATTGTGTAGATGCGCGGGATGCCGCAAGCCGCGGCCACCTCGATCATAATGCGCGTCGATCCCGTACCGCGGTGGGTCCCGCATTCAATGCAGACCGTTGGCTGAAGAATCCGGCCCAGCTCAATCAGGCGTTCTCGTAATGTGGCGGAATCATGGACCTGTATTCTTACGGTAGGCTTCATGGGTGGATTCTTCATTCTAGCCCAGGCAGCGGCGGAGAACCTGGCCAGGAGTCTGAGCGCTACGCCGCGGGGCTCATTCGCCCCTGTTGAGCTGTGCGTCCATCCGTCAAAATCGGCCTTCCGTTCTAACTATCCGCGGCAACTTACTCTGGCAGAGTAAGTTGCAGGAGCGCCGATCTTCTTTGATTCACAGGTATCTCTTTCATTTCACCGTTTCGACGACGCTCCTGCACCCCGCGCGTGTCAATCATATACAGGATATGGCCGGCACCCGCTTCAACGTGCTTCACAATCTCGTTCGCACGAATACCAAGCACTTTCAGGAATGAAACCAACAAGCCATCACTGATTTGATAGCTCAGCATCTGCGCGGTCCCGTTCGAACGCGACCACCCGGTGGAAAGCTCCAGCGCATGATGACTCGACTCAAAAACACCGGTGTCAATGATCAGAGTTTCTTTGGCAAGTGTGACTAGACGGGTGATCGCCCACATCGGACAAAGAGTATGGTTGATGACTTCCGAGACGAATACAATATCATGGGCGGGGATGCTGAAGTCTACGAGGAAATCGGTGTTAACGAAGTCAACATTCTTCCACCCGAGAATGCTGTTTGCCCAAACCGCGCTGTCATGCTTTCGCGCTTGAACGTCCACTCCAGTCACTTTTGAAGCGCCTAATTCCGCAAAGCGAAAGGGGAAGAAACCATTGGCGGAGCCTACCTCCATGACGGACTTCCCTCTTACCTCTGGGATGAGTCGGCGGACATACAGCCACTTAGGCCACGGACGAAGAAGGCACGCCTCCTCGCTCGTCAGATTCCGGCCCAGTGTATTAACGCCGCCTTCATCAAACATCGCCCAGGAGCGATCGGAAGTCGTCGAAATTCCATGTTCAGGAAAGTCAATCCGTTGAAACCACTCACCCAAAAAGCTGCGAATCCCATCTGCCACGGGGCTATTCAGTGACTCTGGACGAAACTCCTCTCGGTCACGGGCCAGGCGGCCACGCAACTCTGTAAGCATACCTGCAAGCGCTTCGCCGGAAAAGAGCGGATGGGAAACAGGCTCGTCAAGCACCAAGTCCCGGCCCTGGGCATACCAGTAGTTCTCAAATTCGTAAAGGATCGGTTCCCGCATAGCACTCGCCTTCTTGTCATTATATCGCGCCGTACGGATCGGCCTGATGGCGCTTTCGGGAGCTACCGGACAAACCGCCGCAGCAATTGTTTCACGGACGAATCCTCTGGTAGATAATCCGGGATTCGCTCCCGCGATATCCGAACATCCGGTAACGCCTCATGTATGCCACTCTCAATCTGCCTGGCAAGCTCGTTGAGAGATTCGAACTCCTCGTTGTGTGGGTAAATGGGCGCATAGCAGTCAGAAACGTCCACGGCGAGATCTTCGGCCGCCAACTGCGTCGCAAGCGCATCCCACATTCGAGGTGCCGATCGGCCCACATTGAGGTCAACAACGATGTCGGCATCGGCGCTACCGAGGACAACGGCACACACATAAATGTGGTAGAAAACCTTGAACACATCCGCTCTATCGGCAATCCAGGGAACAACGGCCGCTTCCTCCCCCGTATAAAAGAGTGTTTCCGCCTTAGGCATAGT
>CAMATG010000059.1 GCA_945860645.1 Candidatus Sulfopaludibacter sp. SbA3
TCCGCCCCCTCCCGCAGAAGGCGATCGGCCACCCGCCAATTCCCCGCATGAGCCGCCGCCATCATCAACGGCGTCGCCCCGCGCCACACACAATTCCGATCCCCGCGCGGCAGCCGCACCGGCGCTCTCGCCGCCGCCGCCAGCCACAACGATGTCATACCCGTGGGATGCGCCGCCGCCCGCTTCTGAAACGGCCGTAACAGCTCCACCGCCCCGCCCAACCCACAGAAACAGGCCAGCTCATACGGCGTCATATCGAGCGGCGTCGAACGCGCCACCGGGTCCGCCCCATGTGCCAATAACAGCCGCACCACCTCCACATGTCCCGCATGTTTCGGGTGCGTCAACCGGAATTCCAGCGTGCGCCCCAGCGGCGTTTGTCGCCACGTCGTCGGCGCCACCTGGTTCGGATCGGCGCCCTCAACAAGCAGATGCGCCACCTCCAATGGGTCACCCGCCCAACATGCATCGTGGATCCACTTCCAGTTCATGGCACTCTAATAAGTATCCCCCTCACGGGACCAATCCCCCGATGGCCAAATTTATCACGCTCGTCTGGAAAAACGCCACCCGCAACCGGCGCCGCAGCCTGCTCACCATCGCCAGCATCGCCGCCTCGTTCTGCCTGCTCGGCGTGCTGATGGCCATCTACGTTACCCTCTTCCTCTCCACCGACGAAAGCCCCGCCGGCTCCCGCCGCCTCGTCACGCGCAACCGCATCTCGCTCACGCAGATCATGCCCATCAGCTACGAAGCCAAGATCCGCCAGGTCCCCGGCATCGAATCCGTCATGGCCTATCAGTGGTTCGGCGGCGTCTACAAAGAGCCCAAGAACTTCTTCGCCCGCTTTGCCTGCGAACCCGATCAACTCTTCAAACTCTACCCCGACTACCGCATCCCCGAAGAGGAAAAGAAGGCCTTCCTCAAGGACCGCGCCGGCACGGTTCTCGGCCGCGATCTGGCCAATAAATTCAATATCAAAGTCGGCGACAAGATCACCCTCAAAGGCGACATCTTCCCGGTCGACCTGGAGTTCAACGTCAGCGGCCTCTTCGATGTCGACAAGAACGAAGAGGTGATGTGGTTCAACATCGACTACCTCTGGAAGAGCCTCCCCGCCGATCGCCGCGACTTCGCCGGCACGTATCTCGCCATCGTCCAATCGCCCGAAGATGGCCCCGCCGTGGCCCAGCAAATCGACGCTCTCTTCCGCAACGCGCAAGTCCAAACCAAGACTGAATCGGAAAGCGCCTTCGCGGCCAGCTTCGTCAGTTTCCTCGGCAACGTGAAGCTCTACCTCTTCGCCATCTCCGCGGCCATCACCTTCACCATCCTTCTGGTTTGCGGCAACACCATCGCCATGAGCGTGCGCGAGCGCGTCCGCGAAGTCGGCATCCTGAAAACACTCGGCTTCACCAACGGCGAGGTGATGAGCATGATCCTCGGCGAAGCCACGGTCATCTCCCTGCTCGGCGGCTTCCTCGGCTGCGTCGTCGCCTGGACGCTGTGCCGCGGCATCGCCACCAACGCCGGCGGCTTCGCCAACCTCGAAGGCATGACGCTCGCCCCGTGGATGTGGGTATCCGTCATCGCCTCGGCCATGCTCATGGGCACCGTCGCCGCCATCATCCCCGCGCTCGGCGCCTCCCGCACCAGCATCATCGACGCCATGCGGTACTCCGGATAATCGCCCATGCCGCTGCCCTTTTCCTACAACCTCCGCAACCTCTGGGTCCGCCGCACAACAACGCTCATGACCGCCCTCGGCATCGGTCTCACCGTCGCCGTGCTGCTGTCGATTCTCGCGCTCGTCGGCGGCTTGGAGAACGCCTTCTCCAGCACCGGCGTCGAAGGCAACGTCCTGGTCATGCGCCAAAGCGCCGAATCGGAACTCAGCAGCAATCTCACGCGCGTCCAGTTCCAGGATCTGAAACTCCGCTCCGGCATCCGGCGCGACGAACAGGGCAACCCGCTGGCTTCGTTGGAAATGGTCTCCACCGTGCTGCTCGAAAGCGTCGATTACGAGACCGGCATCAACATCTCCATCCGCGGCCTCAAGCCCGACCCCGGCTTCAAGCTCCGTCCCGCCATCGCCATTACCGCCGGCCGCTGGTTCGAAGCCGGCAAGCGCGAAGTTACCGTCGGCAAGAACGTCGCCAAACGCAACCCCGAAGCCCAGCTCGGCAAGGACCTCCGCTTCGGCAAAGGCGCCTGGCGGGTCGTCGGCGTGTTCGACGCCGGGGACTCCGCCGCCAATAGCGAGATCTGGGCCGACCTCGATCAACTCTGTGCCGACGACAATCGTTGCGACACCCTCTCCTCCGCCCTTGTCCGTGTCGACCCGCCCTCCGCCACCGAACCCTTCATCAAATCGCTCAAAGACGACCAGCGCCTCAGCGTCACCGCCATGACCGAAAAGTTCTACTACGAGCAACAGTCCAGCTCCGCGGCGCCCATTCAGTTCCTGGGCATCTTCATCGCCATCGTCATGGCCGTCGGCAGCGCCTTCGCGGCAATGAATACGATGTACGCCGCCGTCGCCCGCCGCTCGCGCGAGATCGGCACGCTGCGCGTCCTCGGCTTCTCCCGCTTCAGCGTGCTGCTCAGCTTCTTTCTGGAAAGCCTGCTGCTCTCCTTTTTTGGCGGCATCGTCGGCTGCCTGCTCGTCCTGCCGCTCGATGGCTTCACCACCGGCATCGGGAGCATGACGACGTTTTCCGAAGTCGCCTTCAGCTTCAAAATCACCCCGGAAATCATGTTGACCGGCATGGGCTTCGCCCTCTTCATCGGCGCCGTGGGCGGGCTGCTCCCCGCCGCCCAGGCCGCCCGCAAACAGATCCTGGAAGCCCTGCGAGATATCTAAACCATGAGCATGGATGCTGACCTGAAAAGTCTGAAAATCAACCGTGACCGGCCGGCCCGCAAAGGCTCCGGCGCAACGAAGTGGATCGTCATCGGCGTCGTGCTGCTGCTCGTTGCCGCCGTCGGCGCGTTCCTCTACAAGTCCGCCAACGCCCCGCGCGAAGTCGCCACCACGCAGGTCCCCGCGCCCGCCGCCGAAGGCGCCGCCATGTCCGCCGCCGCCAGCGTGCTCGACGCCACCGGCTACATCGTCGCCGCGCACAAGATCGCCCTCGCCGCCAAGGTCATCGGTAAGGTGGCCTGGATCGGCGTCAACAAAGGCGATCGCGTGACCGAAGGCCAGGTCATCGTCCGTCTGGAAGACGAAGAGTACAAGGCCGGCCTCACTACCGCCCTCGGCCAGTTGGACTCGCTCAACGCCCGTCTCGCCGAAGCAAAAAACGGCTCCCGCCCCGAAGAGATCCAGCGCGCGCAAGCCGATCTCGATCAGGCCAAGGCCGACCGGAAGAACGCGCAAATCAATCTGGAGCGCACCCGCAAACTGGTCACCGAAGGCGTCTCCGCCAAGGCGACGCTCGACGATGCCGTCGCCCGCATGGATGGCTTTGACAACCGCGTCAAAAGCCTCGAACGCACGCTGGAACTCGCCAAACTCGGGCCTCGCAAGGAAGCCATCGCCGCCATCGAAGGCAACATCCGCGAAGCCAAAGGCCGCGTCGAACTGGCCCAGACGCAGCTCAACAACACCGTCATCCAGGCTCCCATCCGCGGCACCATCCTCCAGCGCAACGTGGAAAAAGGCGAGTTCGTCACCACCGGCTTCTCCGGCGTCGGTGGCGCCAAAGGCTTCGTCGTCTCCCTCGCCGATCTGAAGGATATCGAAGTCGAACTCGACATCAACCAATCCGACTTCGCCAAGCTCCACTTCGGCCAGAAAGCCATCCTGTTCACCGACGCCTATCCCGACAAAAAGTACAACGGCGCCATCACCGAAATCTCTCCCGAAGCCAACCGCCAAAAAGCCACCGTGCAGGTGAAGGTGAAGATCCAGGATCCCGACGAATTCCTGCGGCCGGAAATGAACGCCACCGTCCAGTTCCAGGACGACCAGAAGCGCGAACCGGCCGCCGGCGGCGTGCCATCGGGCCTGCCCGTCGTCATCGTGCCCAAGGCCGCCATTCGCAACGGCGCCGTCTGGATCATCGAAGCCGGCAAGGCGCAAAAACGCCTCGTCCGCGCCAAAGGCGAAAACTCCGCCGGTGTAAAAGTCGAAGGCTTGAACGGCGGCGAGACACTGATTCTCGATCCCCCGGCCGATCTAAAAATGGGCGCGCCCGTCAGGACAAAACAATGAGCGAAGTCGTCATCGAAGCCCGCAAACTCACCAAGATCTACAAGCGCGACGAATTCGAAGTCCACGCGCTCGACAACTGCGACATCGAAATCCATCGCGGCGAATTCGTCGCGTTGATGGGCCCCTCGGGCTCCGGGAAATCCACGCTCATGCACCTCATCGCCGCCATGGACCGCGCCACCTCCGGCCGCATCGCCGTCCTCGGCGAGGACCTCTCCCAACTCGACGACGCCGAACTCGCCCGCTGGCGCAATCGCCACATCGGCTTCATCTTCCAGCAGTTCAATCTCATCCCGGTACTCACCGCGATCGAAAACGTCGAACTCCCCCTGAAGCTCACGTCCCTCAACGGCAAGGAGCGGATGAAGCAGGCGGAAACCGCGCTCAACCTCGTCGGCCTCGGCGACCGGTTGACCCACTTCCCCCGCCAACTCTCCGGCGGCCAGGAGCAGCGCGTCGCCATCGCTCGCGCCATCGCCACGGACCCCGACATCCTCATCGCCGACGAACCCACCGGCAACCTCGACGCCCAGTCCGCGAAGGACGTCATGCTCATGCTGCAGAAGCTGAACAAGGACTTCGGCAAGACCATCATTATGGTCACCCACGACCGTCACGCCGCCGAATACGCCACCATGATCCGGCACCTGGAAAAAGGCGAAATGAAACCGGAAATTGAGTATCCGCAAGGCTCGTAACGCGCGGCGCGGCCCCTGTTAAAATAGCGTTACTACTATTTGCAACCTGGACTTGCGCTTTGCACTCCAACGAACTAGACCTGAACACACTGCGATTCTCCGTTCACAGAGTCACCTTTCAGATCGCCGGGACGCCGGGGTCTTCCCTTGAATTGATTGCAAATGATTTTGCACATTTCGCGGACAACGCATCGGGGCCTCCGTTGTTCCGCATTGAGTTGAACGAGCAGGACCCGCCCTACCACGAGGTTCCAACAAGGCCCGCGACGGTCTACACCCCGCGCAATGTTGGCCTCACCGAAGGTACGCGGACGTTTGTCGACTACAGCGGACGTGCCCTCGCGATCTGGGATCGTGGCGAACGTCTCTTCCGCATCTACACCCGCGATCTCGATCTGCAGTATGAAGCGACCTACCTATTCCTGCTGTCACGCCTGGGCGAAGAACTCGACCTGCGCCACCTCCATCGCATCCACGCGCTAGCCCTCGGCTACAATGGCCGCGCCATTCTCTCCGTTCTTCCGATGGGCGGCGGGAAGAGTACTCTCGGCGCGCATCTGCTTAAGAACCCTCAATTCGATTTCCTCTCCGACGACTCTCCTTTTCTGGATGCCAACGGCTCCGTTCACGCCTTCCCGCTTCGCCTGGGGCTCCTTCCAGGATTCGAAGGCGACATCCCCAAGGAGTATCTCCGCACGATTCAGCGCATGGAGTTCGGCCCCAAAACGCTCGTCGATTATCGGTACTTCGCCCCCCGCATCCGCCCGTCCGCGGAGCCGGGGATCGTCTTTCTGGGCAAGCGAAGCCTTAGCACGAAGTGTGAAATCCTGCCCTGCTCGCCCACGGATTGGTCCAAATCCATGATTGTGAACTCCGTCGTCGGCCTCGGCCTTTACCAGGGCCTGGAGTTCATCATGCGCTCGAATGTCTCCGAACTGTTCGGCAAAGCGGGCGTCGCCTGGAGCCGGTGGCGGAATGCCCGCCGGCTCTGTCAGCGATCGGAGGTCTATCATCTGATTTTGGGCCGGGACCACGAGCACAATGCCAGAACGATCTTCGAGTTCGTACAGTCCCGGCTAGGGAAATGAACACGCTTGGCCGCGTTGTACCCAGAAACGGCACGGTTGTGGCCAGTTCGGGAGATCGTCTCCGGGGCGTTCCGGTCTGGATCTACCGCTATGGGAAACAGTCCGGAGCAACCGCCCACTTCGAAACTCCCGCCTTCTATGCCGGCCTTGTGCGCCTCGGGGTGAATGCCATTCGCGTGGTCTGTTTCGATGTCTGGCAGCAGGCCAATGGGTATATTCACTACGACGTTCTCGACCCGGCAGAGATGGCCCTGCTAGCCGCCGGTATCGACACGGTCGTCGAATTCGCCGCTACCCATGGCCTCTACGCCATGATCGACTATCACTCCGAAGGGTCCTGCGATCCCGTCCGTCTCCACGCCTTCTGGCTGTCGATTGCCCCCCGCTATGCCGCACGCCCCCACGTCTTCTACGAACTCGCGAACGAACCCGTCAGCTGGTTCCCCCGCGACTACACGCCCGCCGCTATTCGTTTGCAGGAGCAGACCTACGCTCTCGTCCGCGCCAGCGCCCCCGACACACACATCGTCCTATTCTCATTCGCCAATACCACCGGCGCCCCTGGCGATCCATCCATGGCCGATGTCGTCTCCACCGCCTCCGGCATCGACTGGTCCAACGCCTCCGTCGGCTTTCACCCCTACACAAACGGTCACTCCTCCGAAGACATTCGCGCCCTCATGGCTCGCTTCCCCGTTCTGAACACCGAGATGAATATCGTGGCCCCCGTCGGCAGCCGTCACCATGCACAACCGATGGATGGTCACGAATGGGGCTTCCAAACCATGGAGTCGATCGGTGTCAGTTGGTTTGCCTGGGACACGGAAACACCCTCCAAGTTCAAAAAGCATTTCGTCAACGGCATTCTCAACGACGCCGCCCGGAAGCAGTATCGATGGCCAGCGAACACTCCCGCGCCCTCCGCCTTCGCGCTCTTTCGCCGCACCTTTCCGTTCCGTGCCTGTGCCGAGGTCATGCGGTTCACCTGGCGGTACGCCGCCGCGTGCGTCGGCCTTCACTTTCTGGCCGCGTTGACCGATGCCGTCATGCTCGCCGCGCTCCTGCCGTTCGCCCAAGGAATGATGCAGGGCAACCTGCACTTCCTTGCCGGCGTTCCTGTTCTGTCTCTGCTGGCAGGCCTCCCGCCGGGCGCCCTGCCGTTCCTCCTGTTCGCTCTCGGCATTCTCCTTCTTGGCATCGCTAAGAACACATTCCTCTTTGGCGCGAATCTCCTTCTGGCCCGCGGCTACACGCGATACTCGGCGCATCTCTCTTCCTGGGCAATTGGCCGCTTTCTGAGCTTTGGAAAAGGCTACTACGACCGCCATGGCGCCGCCCGCATCGGCACGGTCATTGATCATCACAACGACGTCCTGGGCCTCTGGCAATCCGCGCTCCACCTCCTTGCCACCGGCCTCATGCTCGCGGCGTATCTCGCCGTAATGCTCCTGCTTTCTCCGCGCCTGACGCTTGTGGTTCTCATCCTCGCCCCCGCGCTCCAACTCTCGTTCCGCTGGGCAAAGGGGCGCACGGCCGCCGCCGCGGCCAAGGCCAAACAATGGAATCAGGATGCCGGCCTTCTGGCCGCCGATATCTACCGCTCCCTTCCGCTCTACCGCGCCTTCGGCCGCGAAGCCAGCGCCTGCCAGAAATTCACCTCGGTGATCAACGGTCGCAACCGCGCCACCACGGCGATTTGGATTCCCCAGGAACTCCTCCGCCGCTTTCAGGACTGCGCCATCCTCCTCGATCTCCTTTCCCTCCTCGTCTTTTCCCTTCTCGTCAACCCGGATCACGCCCGCAATATGCCGGTCCTGATCGTCTTCTTCTACGTCGCCCGCGTCGCGCTACCGCAGATCACCCAGATGCACGACGTCGCACTGGCCCTTCTCCAGCACATTCCCGGCGCCCTGGATTTCGCATCGCTCTTTGGAGACGGCGATAAGTTCATCCTTCCTGGCGGAACCCTGGAGATGCCGGACACCGTCGCCCGAATCGAGATCAAAAACCTCACCTTCGCCTACCCTGCCGGCAGCGCCTGCCTCCGCGACGTCTCCTTCTCCGCCCGCCGCGGAGAACTCACCGCTCTCACCGGGCCCAGCGGCGCCGGAAAGTCCACCCTCCTCCACCTGCTCCCGCGTTTCTATGACGCCCCGCCGGGCGCCATCCTCTTTGACGGCGTCGATATTCGCCTCTTCTCCTTGGCCTCCCTCCGCCGCGGAATTTCTTTGGTCAGCCAGGACTCAATCCTCCTCCGCGGCTCCGTCCGGCACAATCTCTCCTTCGGCATGGAAGAGCCCGCATCCGACGAAGAACTCTGGCAGGCCCTGCGCGGCGTCCGCCTGGAATCCTTCGTTCGCGCCCTTCCTCTGGGCCTGAATGCACCGCTAGGCGATGGCGCCGCCGGCCTCTCCGGCGGTCAGCGCCAACGCATCGCCATCGCCCGCGCGCTCCTCAAACGGGCGCCCATCCTGCTTCTCGACGAACCCTCCAGCGCCGTCGACGCCATCGCCGAAGAACAGATCCTCCAAACGCTCCAGGAGTCGATCCCGCATTCCGTCGTTATCGCCGTCACCCATCGCCAGGCCACCGTAGAGCGGGCCGGGCACGTCGTTGTATTCGACGAAGGGCAGGTTGTCGAACAAGGCACGCCCGCGGGTCTCACCACACCGGGCAGCCTCTTTTACCGTATGTTCCCCCCGTCAAAGGTGTCATGACACGCCGTCTCTTGCGGGCTCTGGTCCTCCGCACGAATTCGTGGCCCATCGCCGGCGCCCTCTATCGGGTGCCCTACCGCATGGCCGCTCACGCTCTCGCCCGCGCGGCCGGAGAAATACCGGAGATCAGCGCGCTATTTGCGCGCGGCAGCTACGCCACCGGGCAATGGGCGCCTGGCCGTAGCGATATCGATATCACCGCCATTCTGCGGTCGCCCAGCCTGCCAGCCGTGCGCCGGTTCGCCGCCAGGACCGCCGCGCTCCGGCGCCGCTTCCCGATGATCGGCGAAGTCGAGTTCCTCGACCACTCCTGCCTCCCCGCCTATGCCGCCTACGCAGTCACCGGCTTCCAGTCCTCCCGCTGGCTTCCTCTCGCCGGCCGTCTGCCTCCGCCGGATTTCTACCATCACGGCGCCGCCCACCTCCAACGCGATCGCCTCTCCCACGCTCTCCGCGTCTATCGGCTCGACATCCCTCCGGCGCTCTTCGGCGATGCCCGCCAAACCCTTGCCCGCCTCACCGGGAAGATCCTCCGTACCCTCGAGCTACCCCTCCCGCCCGGACTCGACAACCTGCCCGTTCCCGCTCTCATCACCCTTGCGTTTCAATCACTCCAAGCAGCCTGCGCCGGCGCCCCCGCGCCGCCATTCTCCGCATCCCTCCCGTCCGTCATTCGCCCCAACAGTCTCTACACCCTCACAAACGTCCCGCCCCATCCCGCCGATTTCGGCACACCACTCAAAACACGGATCCCCTGCACCGCGTCCATGCTCGCCAGCTACCTGACGCTTACCGATCCGGTCGAACACCTCCTGCTGACCCAGCGCGGCGCACTGCCGCCGGACTTTCCTCTACCGGACGCCCAACTCCGCGAGTCCGTCTGCCGTTACGCCGTCGATATCTATAGCTATCCCTTTCGCGAAGAAGCGATCACCACCCCGCAGGATTCCTTCCAATCGCTGCTCTTTGGCTGGTTGCTCTGGACTCTCCGCTACCTGGAAACCGGTGAACGCGGCTTCGATCAATCCGCTATTTCCGACTATTGCCAACAGCGCCACCCCAGCCTCAACCTCGCACCCGCCACCCCCGACGTACGATTCGCACTTCTTCTGGCAACAGTGCGCCGCATCGCCTCGGTCGCCGAACCCGCCGCGCTACTCGATACGAATTCGCCGCAAGTGTAGCCGCGTCCCGGCTTGTCCGGCAAACTTGATCAACCGTACCCGGGAAAGGTCGAATCCAGGCTGCGGAACAAATGCCGTCATGGGCAGCACCGTATCTCCGCCGCCCGTCAACGGGACCTCGTCCGTGGACGGTTCAATTCCATTCACAGCGGCCGACATCAATCCAACACTCGCCACGCCTTCCAGCCAATACCAGAACGTCAGCCGTTCCATTCCGGTCAGATCCTGTGGCGCCCAGTTTGCCTCCACCGCCAGGACCGCCAGGAACCAGGTGGCGTCCGGCGTCGCTTCCAAAATCAGCGTCGGCTCTCCGTCCGCGATCCGCATGGGAACATGCGTCGAACCAGCGCGCCTCGCCACGCCGTCGCACCAGGAAAACGGATAGTTATCCCGAAAGATGGCCGTGGGATCGAACACATGAAAACGCGGATCGCCCGCGCCACTCTCCGGCTCCCCGGCCACCGTCTCGAAATCAGCCGGAGCAATCCATCCGGGAGCGGCAAAAACCGGCCGCACCCCGGCCGTCGCCGGCCGCGCCGCCTGCGCGCGCACTCGCCGCGCCAACCCGTGCTCCGCAAAAACCTCGGCCACAGACTCCTCGGAAACGAAGCGCGCCCGCTGGGCCACAATCCGCCGCTCCACCCCGGCCGGGTTGATCCACTGCTGCATCCCGTTGGCATCCAGTTGCAGCCAGTCGCGCGTGGGGCCCAGCCCGTCCATTGCCACTCGCAGCCACTTCATATCCCGCTGGAGCACCGGGCCATGATAGGCATGGCTCAACGTATACGGCACAAAATCCATCTCCGCCCGGAACGGCAACTCCCGCAGAACCTCGAAATACCAGTCATAGTCGGCTAAGTAGGGGTCGTACTGAACGTCCGGTGTGTTCAGGTATTCACACACAAACAGACTGTCCCCCGCATGGCCGATGGAGCGTGCATTGAACCCATTTCCCATCTCCAGCAAAAGCCGGTGCAGCCCCCAACCGATCCCCGGATTCACCGTCAGGTCGTTCGGACGGTTGCACAGGAATGTCGCCGCAATCCCGCTCATCCTGTACTGCTCATCCACCGTATCCACCACAACATCGAAACACTGCACCGCCCGCGCCGGGTTCCCTCGCAACCGCTCCCGAATCGCCCGGTGCCAGCTCAGATCGGTGGCGAATACATCGGCGTCAAGGAACAGATAGTAGTCGTAGTTGCCTCGCTCCGCCGCATGTCGCCAGCCGTAGTTCCAAATCGCCTCTTTTTGAAATAGATCGAGATGAGAATCATCCGCTGGAATCCGGACGCACTGCACTTCGTCCCGCAAGGACTCCGGCACCCCGGACTCCTCCCCGGCAAGCAACATCTCCACCACATACACATCGGCCAGCAGGTCCTGCCGCAGCTGATTCCGGAGCGCCAGTTCATGCGCGGCCCGTCGCAGCGGATCGCCTCCGAAGATGCCAATGATCACCGCCGTATCCGTCGATGTGCGTGTCTCTTCAATCATGGTCTTCTCCGCGACGCTATGCAGCATGGCATCTTTAAACAGATGGTGATTGTGCTTCCCCGCCGGTGTCGGATGACTGAGATCCCATACCTGTTCGTGCTTCGGATGGAATAGCCTCACACTGTCCCGATGGACCGGGATCCTGTCCCGAAACAACGTCGAATAGGCCGTATCCCAATGAGGCTCGCCAACAACGAAGTTATACAACAACCCGCGAACTTCGGCGTAATAAGAAGCGCGAATCGCCATCGCGTCCAATCCATGCTTCTGCGACTCCCGCGGGTTGCCAAACACCTCGGCCAGCGTCTGCGGATCCCCATCCACATCCTGCCGCATAAACTCCACCACCACGCCGCGCAGACGGCACAAATGCGTGTACAAATCCGCGGCGAAACAACAATCGACGTTCGAATAGAGCAGCCAGTCCTCGGTCCTCGCATATTGAAATGCGGCGTCGAACAAATCCAGTAGAAAGGGCTTGTCGGAGGCATCGCCCACAGCGCGTGCGTCCCTTCCCGGCGCCTCGATCTCCCAGCCCGGCTCGGCCCAACCCTCGCCCGTGATAGCCAGCAACTTCGCCGGCCCCCGGTCGGCCGCCGCGACGCTTTCAAAAAACAATCTCTGCCGATTGGCGAGTGGTCCGCGGCCACGATAAGGGGACACTACGTGGATCACGCGGCTCGCCGGTCTAGGTGAGCGCAAAATTCAGTTTAGCGTGAATTTCGTCCCTCCGGTCCAAACGCCCCACTCAAATCCACCCGCACGCCCTCCCCGCTCCATTCCATAAAAGTCCCCCGCGCCGGCACACGCCAATCAATAACCACCTCCGCCGGAAGCACCTCCCGCAACGTCCCATCCACATAAACCTGCGCCACCGTATCCGGCCGCACCGCCACGCGCACCACGCCTCCGGCACTAACAACCCGGTACCGGTTCGCCGTCAACGGCCCCGTCCGCACCGACAACACAAACGTCCCCGCGCCGGTCAGATCAAAGCTCGCCCCCTTCCGCGCATCCATTCCCGCCACAGCGGCCCCCGCCCCCGCCAGCCGCTTCCCCGCCAACGAAACCGTCGCCACCGCGGGCAGCGAACCACCCTCCTTCAACCACGACACATTGAACGCATAGTGATTCCAACTGCTGATCAAATGGATCACCCCGTCCCACGCCTGCGTCCCCGCCAGATACCCCTGCGGCTCCGCCCCGCGAATCCAGCCCCCATCAATCGTCGACACCCCACCCCCAACCCCAATCACCCGCCGCACCGGCCACGTCTTCCCGTCATCAAACGACAACGCCCCAAACAACTGCGTCTTCGGCCGGTTCGCCCTCGGCCCAAAAGTCGCAATATCCTCAGCAAACGACGCCAAAAACAACGGTCCCTCCTTCAGTCGCATCAACACCAGCCGCTGCCCGCCCCCCAGCGGCGGCACCCCGCTCGCCGACGAACTCCACGTCTTCCCCATATCCGCCGAAATGCTCAGCGGCGAATACCCGTCGATGTTCTGCCCCCGCCCCAACGCCACCAGCCGCCCATCCCCCATCTCCGCCACGCCCGCATGCACCCCGCGAATATTGCCACCCGCGTCGGCCCACGTCGCCCCCTCGTCCCGGCTCACCCAAATCGTCGATCCCCCATTCGCATCCGCCCCCATCACAATCGCCCCGCTCGCCGTCCGGAACACCGGCTGCCCCAGCATGTTCCGATACCCATACTCCGCCGCAATCAGCCGCGCCTTCGACCACGTCAACCCGTTATCCTTCGACGTCCGCATCACCAGCGCCAGCGGCTCCCACCGCCCCGCCACGCCCAGCCCGTTGAAGTGGTACAACGTGTCCTTCCCGTCGAACCACAGCGCCGGGCAATGGTCATTCCGGTCCGGCGCATCCCAGAACGGCTCGGCCGGGCCCCACTCCGCCGCCCCCTTCCGCAACCGGCTCGACGCCACCGCCAACTCCCTCCCCCGCTCCTGCTCGCACGTATACCAAATCGCCAGCAAATCCCCATTCGGACACTCCGCAATCGCCGTGTCGTGGTTGTGCCACGCATACACCGGCCCATGCGCATCCCCCGGAATCTTCACAAACGGCAGCGGCCCTCGGAAGTACGGCCGCGTCATGTCAACAGCCCCACCCCCGCCAGAAACTCCCGCCAATGCCCGCTTCGCCGCCACCACCGGCAACGGCCGCGTCCGCGGTGCCTCCCCCTGCACCACACGAAAACCAATCAACCAGTTCCGCGTCTCCGGCAGCGTCCCCATCCGGTTCGCCGAACGCAAATAATACGGGTCCGTCCCATGGCTCCCACCCCGCGTCACCCGAAAATCCCCATCCGCGCGCCCCACCGGGTCCACCTGCGCCCCGCCCGCATACGGCCCATACCAATCGGCGGTCCACTCCTCCACATTCCCATGCAGATCAAACAGCCCGAACCCATTCGCCCGCGTCCGCCCCACCGTCAACGGCACCACATCGGCCGCCTCTTCAAACTCCGTACTCCGCGCATTCTTCAAAAACTCCGCCGGCAATGAATCGCCAGTCGAGTACAACGACGTGGTCCCCGCCCGCGCCATATACTCCCACTCCGCCTCGGTCGGCAGCCGGTACGGCTTCCCCTCTTTCTTCGTCAACCACGCGCAAAACGCCCGCGCCTCCTCCCAGGAAACAAACACCACCGCCTCATCGTCGCCCTTCGAAAACCCGTGCTTCCCGCGCAACGCCTTGTGCCCCGGGTCGAACTGCTCATACTGCGCATTCGTCACCTCAAACGCGCCCACAAAAAAGGGCTTCGAAATCCGCACCTGATGCACCGGCCGCTCGTCAAAGTCCCCATGCCGCGCCGCCTCAAACGGCAGCACAAACGATTGCGGATCCGCCTTCGGAAACAGCCGCGCCATCTCGCTTCGCCGCGGATAGGTCAGCGGGTCCAACAGCGCATCGGTCACCGCCGCGCTCTCCCCCATCGCAAACGTCCCAGCCGGCACGCGCACCATCCGCATGCCGGCCGAGTTCACAAACTCCTCCCCCGCCGCCACGCCCACCCACAGCACGATCACGCCCGCGAGAATTCGCATGCACATATTGTGCACCTTTCCCGCGCAACCGGGAAGCCAACCCGTAGGCCCCCGTCAGCCGCGGCTACTTCCCTAACGCGCGCTGAACCGTTGGTTCCAGCAACTCCGCCAACAACAGGCTCCCCTCCCGATCAAGGTGCCCGTCGAACTCGAAATAGAGACGCCGCCCCGAACCCTCCCGCCGGAAATCAGCGGTAACGGCAAAGAACGGCACCCCCGCCTTCTCACTGGCCATTCGAATGGCATCGTCCGGTGCGGTGCTCGTCAACATCTCAGCCGTCACAGCGAAGCCCATTCGCTTCGTCTGTTCCCAGCCGAACCGATTCACGTAAGTCCGCGAGGGAATTGACAGAACCAGCACCCGTGAGCCGTTCTCTTCCGCCACCCGGCGAATTCGAGCCACTTGACGCCCCATCTCGGCAATCAACGCAGTCCCTAATTCGCTCTCTGGCTTCATCGTCATCATCAAATGCTCAGGCTCGCCCATAGCCACTTCCAGAAGGCCCGGATT
>CAMATG010000060.1 GCA_945860645.1 Candidatus Sulfopaludibacter sp. SbA3
GGGCGCCCTCAAGCTCAAGGAGATCAGCTACATCCACGCCGAGGGCTACCCGGCCGGCGAGATGAAGCACGGGCCGAATGCGCTGATCGATGAGAAGTTGCCGGTCGTGGTGTTGGCCGCCTACGATCCGTCCGATCCGTCCAGCCGCATCCGCTACGAGAAGACGCTGTCGAACATCCAGGAAGTGAAGGCCCGCGAAGGCATCGTCATCGGCATCATCAACGAAGGGGACGAGGACGCCCGCAAGATGTGCAGCTATGCCATCGAGATCCCGACCACGTCGGAGATGCTGTTGCCGCTGCTCGAGATAGTGCCGTTGCAACTGCTGGCCTATCACATCGCCGTACGGCTCGGCTGCGACGTGGATCAGCCGCGGAATCTGGCGAAGTCGGTGACGGTGGAGTGAGGCAGGCGGTCACAGCGCTGACGATCGCCACGCGCGGCAAAGGGCTCTACGAGTTCACCGAGGACGTGGAGCGCTGGGTGGCCGAACAAGCCGCGCATACCGGGTTGGTGACGCTGTTTATCCGCCATACGTCGGCCTCGCTGACGGTACAGGAGAACGCCGATCCGGACGTGGTGTCGGACCTGAACGCGTGGTTCGGCCGGCTGGTGCAGGAGAATGATCCGCACTTCCGCCACACGCTCGAAGGCCCCGATGACATGCCGGCGCACATCCGCGCGGCGCTCACGGCGACGCAGTTGAGCATCCCGGTAATGAACGGCCGTCTGGTGTTGGGAACCTGGCAGGGGATCTACGTATTTGAACACCGGCGTTCGCCGCATAAGCGAACCGTGGCGGTGCATTTCATGGGGGATTGAGATGAGACTGGTACTTCTGTTGCTGTTGGCCGCGAGCCTGTACGGACATGACGCGAAGGGCAAGTCGCACGCCCCGGCGGCGGCGAAGGCGTTGAAGAATCCAGTGGCGGCGAAAGACGCCCCGCTAGGCAAGGCAGCCTTCGAGGCGCGCTGTGCGGGCTGCCATTCGCCCAAAGGCAAGGCCCCGGATTTGACCTCGCACCACATGACGATGCTGAAGGATGGCGAGATCTATTGGGTGGTCACCAACGGCATCGGCAAGAAGATGCCCGGCTTCAAGGCCGAGCTGAGCGACGTGGAACGCTGGCGGGTGGTGAACTATGTGCGCACGCTGGCTGCTCATCATTAGCGCCGTTGCCATGGGGCAATTGCCACCCGGAGCGGTGGTGATTGAACTGGCCACGGTGCGGGCTGACCGGGAGCTGGTTCTTTGGATGGTGAAGCCCACAAGGTTCGATCGCGGGCCGAACACGAACGACAATCCGTACACGTGCCCGGAGCGCTCGCGGGGCCACCACTACATCGGCCCGACGCGCGTGTCCCTCGTGGAGCCGGCCACGAAGCGGGTTCTCAACACGGTCCCGATTCACCCGTACAAAGAGGATTCGTTTGATGTCCCGTACCGGATCGTGCCGGGCTACTCCTACCGTGTGCCGGGTGCCAAGCCGGGGGAGGAAGGCCAGCCGAAGCTGCTGGACCTGCGCGATTTCAATGGGGACGGACTGCCTCTGGAGGCCGCGTTCTATGACGCCCAGGCGTGCATGGGGCTGCTGACGACCCTCGTGGGCTACAGCCCGAAGCGGGACCGCGTGGTGCAGTATCCGGTCGAGTTGCGGGTGTCCGGTGGCGGGAAGGCGCGGACGGAGACCAATCTCTGGGTCGACTATCTGTTTTCCTACAAGCCTGTATCGCCAGGACGCTGGACATATGCGATCGACTACCGGGGGCGGGCGGGGAGCCTGGATGCCTACGACATCCGTTATGTTCCGGCGGAGGAGCGCTTTCGCGGGACGCTTGCCTGGACAGAAGAACTTCGCTAGTATCTAACGTAGTTGTTAATTAACGACTATGTTACATACAGAGCAGATGGATACGTTGAGCTTGACGTTCGCCGCGCTGGCGGACCCGACGCGGCGGGCGATACTGGCACGGCTGGCCGAAGGCGAGGCGCCGGTGACGGAGTTGGCGGCGCCGTTTGCGATGAGCCTGCCGGCGGTGTCGCGGCATTTGAAAGTGCTGGCCAAGGCGGGGCTGGTGGCGCGGGGCCGGGACGCGCAGTGGCGGCCTTGCCGGCTGGTGGCGGAGCCTTTGCGGGAAGTAGCAGGGTGGGTGGAGCCATACCGGCCCTTCTGGGAGGAGAGCTTCGCGCGGCTGGACGTGGTGTTGGAACAGATGAAAAAGAGAGGGCGGAAGCGGCCATGAAGAATGCGGGGACGCTGGCCGTTTCGACGCCGTCGGCGCGCGAAGTGGTTTTGACGCGGGTTTTCGACGCGCCGAGGGAGTTGGTGGAAGAGGCGTTCCGGACGCCACAGTTGCTGGGCCAGTGGTTTGGGCCGCGTGGGTGGCGGATGACCGAATGCACGATGGACTGGCGGGAGGGCGGTCGGTTCCGGTTTCTGCTGCAGGGGCCGGAGGGCGGGGCACTGGGGATTAGCGGTGTGTACCGGGAACTTGGAGATGCACGGACGGTGCATACGGAGACGTTTGACGGGTACCCGGGAGAGTCGGTGGTGACGACGGAGTTGATCGCCGATGGGGAGCGGACGATGTTGCGGGCGACGATCGAATACGCGAGCGAGGAGATTCGGGACGCGGTGATCCGGAGCGGGATGGAACACGGCGCGGCGGAGACGTATGACCGGCTGGCGGAGATGCTGGCCCGATGAAACCGCGGATTGCCGGATACGTTTTGGTGGGGCTGGTGGTGTTGGTTCTTGGAGTCCGGTTCCTGCTGGGCCGGGCGTTTGCCACCGGGGGGGCACCGGCTGGGGCGGTGGAGAAGATCGTCGTGTCGAAAGACGGGACGCGGATTGCGTATGAGCAGACGGGGAGCGGGCCGCCGATTGTACTGGTGAGTGGGGCGATGACGGACCGGGACGGGACGCGGCCGTTGGCGAGGTTGCTGGCTCCGTCGTTCACGGTGATCAACTACGACCGGCGGGGGCGCGGGCGGAGCGGGAACACGCTGCCGTATGCGCCGGAGCGGGAAGTGGAGGACATTGAGGCGCTGGCGGGGCCGGGGCCGGTGGTCTTGTTTGGGAGTTCGTCAGGCGCGGTGCTGGCGTTCGATGCGGCGGCGCGGTTGGGTGCTAGGGTGATCCGGGTGGTGGTGTTTGAGCCGCCGTTCATCGTCGATGGCAGTTTTCCGCCCATTGCGGAGAGTCTGGCGGAGGAGGTGGCAACGCAGGCGGCGTCAGGCGATGGGGACGGCGCGGCGGCGTTATTTTTCGGGAAGGGAATGGGCATTCCGGCGCCGGGGATCTGGTTTATGCGGTGCATGTTGCCGGCCTGGGGAGACATGACTCGTATTGCGGGCACAGCCGCCTATGACCTGCGGATTCTGCATGGGACGCAGGCGGGTAAGCCTTTGCCGGCCGGGCGCTGGACAGGCGTCACGGCGCCGGTCGTGGTGGCCGTGGGCGGGAAGAGCGAGCCGTTCTTCCACTCCGGCGGGCAGGCCGCGGCGAAGGTATTCCGGGAGGCGCGGTTCGTCTCCCTTGACGGACTGGACCACTCGGCGGTGCTAATGGCGCCGGAGGCGATTGCGGCGCTGATCAGGCGCTGAAGGTCTTGCCTTCGGCGGCGAGCTTCACCAGGAGGGGGGCCGGTTCCCAGCCGAAGGCCTGCACCTTCGCCAGCACGTTGGCCAGGCCCAGCGTGTCGGCGTAGAACATCGGGCCGCCGCGGTAGGCCGGGAAGCCGTAGCCGGTCAGGTAGATCACGTCGATATCCACCGAGCGCAGGGCGATGCCCTCCTCCAGGATCTTCGCGCCTTCGTTGGCTAGGGAGAGCAGCGTCCGGTCCAGGATCTCCTCCTTCGAGATCTCGCGGCGCTCGATGCCTTCCCGGGCGGCGAGTTCTTCGATGATCGCGGTCACCTCCGGGTCGGGCGTCTGCTTGCGGTTCTCGTCGTACTTGTAATAGCCGGCGCCGGTCTTCTGGCCGTAGCGGCCGCGCTCGCAGAGCTCGTCGGAGATCAGCGGCACGCGTTCGCCGGGAACCTCCAGATGCTTGAACTCCTTGCGGATGCGCCAGCCGACGTCGAGCCCGGCGAGGTCGCCCATCGAGAGCGGCCCCATCGCCATGCCCCATTCGTAGAGGGCCCCATCGACCTGCTCCGGCGCGGCACCTTCCTCCACCAGGAACTGGGCTTCGCGGAGATAGCAGTGGATCATCCGGTTGCCGACAAAGCCACGGCAGTTGCCGACCAGCACGCCCACCTTCTTGAGCGTCTTGGCGAGGTTCATGCAGGTGGCGATGACGTCGAGCCCGGTGGCGGCGCCGCGGACGATTTCGAGCAGCCGCATGACGTTGGCCGGGCTGAAATAGTGGGTGCCGATGACGTCCTGCGGGCGCGTGGTGGCGCTGGCGATTTCGTCGATGGACAACGTGGACGTGTTCGATGCCAGGATGGCGCCGGGCTTGGCGATCCCGTCGATGGCGGCGAAGATCTCCTTCTTCAGGGCCATGCCTTCGAAGACGGCCTCGGTGATGATGTCGGCTTCTTCGAACCCGTCGTAGGTGAGCTGAGGTGTGATGAGGGCCATGCGTTGGTCCATGACCGCTTGCGAGAAACGGCCCTTGGCGACGGAGTTGGCGTAGTTCTTCTTGATGGTCGCCATGCCCTTATCGAGGGCCTCCTGCGTGGTCTCGCGGAGGCGGACGGGGATGCCGGCGTTGACGAAGTTCATGGTGATGCCGCCGCCCATGGTGCCGGCGCCGATCACCGCCGCCTGCTTGATTGCGCGAGTGGGCGTGTCCTTGCCGATGCCGGGGATCTTGGCTACTTCGCGTTCGCCGAAGAAGGCGTGGATCAGGGCTTTCGATTGGGGGCCGTAGAGGCACTCATTGAAGAGCTCGCGCTCCCGGGTGCAGCCTTCGGGGAAGGGAAGTTGGGTAGCCGCTTCGACAGCATTAATGGCGGCTTGCGGGGCGGTCTGGTTGCGGTGGGTTTTCTTGGCCTGGGCGCGGAGGGTGTCGAAGATGGCGGGGTCGAAGGGGCGGATGGCGCGCTCGCGGGGCTTGGGCCGTTCGGTCTGGGCTCGGGCGAATGAGACCGCGCCGGTGAGGAGGTCGCCGTCGATAATGGCATCGAGGATGCCGGCTTCGAGGGCTTGTTGGGCGCGGATGGGTTCGCCGAAGGCGCACATCTGCGCGGCGAGTTCGACCCCGGCCAGGCGCGGGAGGCGCTGGGTGCCGGCGGCGCCTGGGATGAGGCCGATCTTCACTTCGGGCTGGCCGACCTGGGCTGTGGCCGATGCCACGCGGTAGTGGCCGCCCATGGCGACTTCCAGGCCACCGCCGAGCGCGGTGCCGTGGATGGCGACGATGACCGGCTTGGGCGAGTCCTCCATGGCGAGCATGAGCGGGAGGAGGTTGTGGCCTTTGCTCTGGCCCGCGACGACCTTGCCGAACTCCTTGATATCGGCGCCGGCGATGAAAGTGCGGCCGCCGCCGATGAGGACGATGGCCGAGACTTCGGGGTCGGCGATGTGGGCGGCGAGCGCGGCGGCGATGCCATCGGGGACGCCGGGGCTCAGGGCGTTGACGGGGGGATTGTCGACGGTGATGATGCCGACGTTCGCGTCTTTGGAGGTGAGGATGAGTTCGCTCATGATTGGGTTCGTTCTTTCTCTCGCAGTTGGCGGCGAAGGACTTTGCCGACGGATGATTTGGGGAGTTCGGGGAGGAACTCGATGGCGGTGGGGACTTTGAATTTGGTCAGGCGCTCGGCGCAGTAGGCGATCAGGGTTTCCGATGATACTTCGGATTTGGCGACGACGAAGGCCTTCACCATTTCGCCGCGATACGGGTGGGGCTGGCCGACGACACAGGCTTCGCGGACGGCCGGGTGGGTGAAGAGCACCTCCTCCACCTCTTTCGGGAAGACCTTGAAGCCACTGACGCTGATCATCTCTTTCTTGCGGTCGACGATATAGAAGAAGCCGTCTTCGTCCATGGTCGCGATGTCGCCTGTGAACATCCAGCCGTCGCGGAGAGCGTTCGCGGTTTCGTCGGGATTGTTCCAGTAGCCCTTCATGATTTGCGGGCCCTTCACGCAGAGCTCGCCCGGTTCGTTCAGGCCGACCTCGCGCGTGGGGTCGTCGAGCGAGACGATCTTGAACTCGGTACTGGTGACCGGGATGCCAATCGCGCCGATCTTCCGCGGGGCGAGTTGCGGCGTCGTGGAGGCGGTGCAACTGGTCTCCGTCATGCCGTAGCCTTCGCGGAGCATGGCACCGCTGAGCTGTTCGAACTGCTCGATCACCTCGACGGGGAGTGGGGCAGAGCCGGAGTTGAAGAGCTTCACCTTGTGGATGCCGCAGGTGGCGGTTTCGGGGTGGTGGAGGAGGGAGATGTAGATGGTCGGAGCGGCGGGGAATTGCGTGGGCTCGTATTCGCGGAAGGCCGCGATCAGGGCGTTGACGTCGTACTTCGGAACGGGGATGACCATGTTGCCGTTCCAGGTGGCCAGCAGCAGGCCGACGACCTGGCCGTAGATGTGGAAGTAGGGGAGCACCAGCAGCAGGCGCTCTTCGCCGCGGCGGGTGTTGTAGGTGTGCCAGAGGGCGTTCTGGACCACGTTGGCGAAGAGGTTGTAGTGGGTCAGCATCGCCGCTTTGGAGACGCCCGTGGTGCCGCCAGTGTATTGGAGCAGGGCGACGTCCTCTTCGGCGTTGACGGCGACGCGGGGGAGCTGTTTGGGGTCGCCGGCGGCGATCAACTCCTCGATTGTTTCGGGGAGGATTTCGAGCGTCAGCGGGAGGCCGCTGGGGGTGCGGGTGACGAGGAACGTCAGGCCGGAATCTTTGGCGACATGGGCCAGTTCGTAGGCGGTGTAGGCGGGGTTGATATTGACGACGATGGCGCCGAGGCGCATGGCGGCGAAGAAGGCGATGGGGTAGTTGGGCCCGTTGGGCAGCATGATGCCCAGGCGGTCGCCTTTGTTTAGGCCTGCTTGATGAAGGCTGGCGGCCAGACGGTCCGCTTTGTCCTTAAGCTGCTCGTAGGTGATCTGCCGGCCTTCGAAGGCGAGGGCGGGGCGGTGGCGGAAGTGGCTCGCCGCCGTCTGGAGAATGAAGTAGAGCGACTGGTGGGGGAACGTCGCCGTGGGCGGCACCCAGAAGTCGTAATGCTTCAGCCAGGGCTTGGCGGCGAACACGCTCATAGGGCGAGTTGGGCGATGCGTTCGCGGTGGAAGACGGCGTCGCCGAAGGCGGTTTCGAAGGCTTTGGCGCGGCGGTAGTAGAGGTGGATATCGTTCTCCCAGGTGAAGCCCATGCCGCCGTGGGCCTGGATGGCGTTGTTGCCGGTGAGGCGGGCGGCGTCGGCGATATAGGACTTGGCGACGCTGACGGCGGACTGGGCTTCGGGGAGGTTCTGTTCGAGCGCGTAGGCGGCGAAATACGTGGCGCTGCGGGCGCTTTCGGTGGCGACGAGCATGTCGGCACAGAGGGCCTGGACGAGTTGGAATGCGCCGACGGGTTTGCCGAATTGTTTGCGGGTTTTGACGTAGCTGACGGTGATGTCGAGCATGCGCTGCATGGCGCCGGTCATTTCGGCGCAGAGGAGCGTTGTGCCGATGTCGAGGGCGCGCTGGACGGCGCTGTTGTCCGTCGCCAATTGGAGGCCGGGGGCATTTCGGTAGTTGACGGCGGAGAGCTTGCGGGAGGTGTCGAGCGCGGGCATGGGGGTGAGGGTGACGCCATCACCGCGGGAGTCGACGAGGAAGACGCCATCGCGGGTGAGGGTGACGATGTAGTCCGTGACGGCGGCGTCCATGACGAAGAGTTTGGTGCCTTCGCAGGCTGGCACGGCGACGGCGGCGAGATCCCAGGAGGGGTTGGGTTCGAGGACGGCTAAGGTCGCGATGCGGTCGCCGGTGGCGAGGGCGGGGAGGAGCTGTTGTTTATGCTCTTCGCTGGCGCAGGCGGTGATGGCGGCGGTGGCGGTGAGGTGTGCCAGGAGCGGGCCGGGGACGAGCGTGCGGCCGGCCTCTTCCATGGCGGCGGCGACTTCGACGAGGTCGAGCCCCATGCCGCCGTAGGCTTCCGGGATGGTCATGCCGCACCAGCCCTGTTCGGCGGTTTTGCGCCAGAGGGGGATGTCGTGGGCGGTCTCGGTTTCGCAGAGGCGGCGGACCTCGGCGATGGGGTATTCGGCGGAGAAGAACTCGCGGGCGGAGTTCCTGGTGAGTATTTGGGAGTCAGTCAGGCCGAATTGCATGTTAGTAACTCTTGGGGAGGCCGAGGACGAAGTGGCCGAGGATGAGGCGCTGGATTTCGGAGGTTCCGGCTTCGATGGTGTTGCCGCGGGCGCGGAGGTAGTTGTAGGTCCAGATGCCGTCGTCGATCGAGTATTCCGAGCCTTTGGTGAGCTGGCCGTAGGGGCCCATGATCTCCTGGGCGATTTGCTGGAAGCGCTGGTTGAGCTCGCTCCAGAAGATTTTCTGGATGGAGCCTTCGGGGCCGGGCGTGCCGCCGTTGGCCATTCTTGAATAGGCACGCATCTGGTTTAGGCGCATGACTTCGATGTCGGCATAGCACTGGGCGAGCTTTTGGCGGGTGATGGGGTCGGTGAATTTGCCGATGGATTTGGCGAGTTCTACGATTCGTTCGAAGCTGCGGCGGATGACGATTTGGATGCCGGCGCCGAGGGTGGCGCGTTCGTGCATGAGGGTGCCGATGGCGACATTCCAGCCGTCGTTCACTTTGCCGAGGACGTTCGCGACGGGGACGCGGACGTCGGTGAAGAAGAGCTCGTTGAACTCGGTTTCGCCGGTCATTTGGCGCAGGGGGCGGACGTCGACGCCGGGGGATTTCATGTCGACCAGGAGGACGGTGAGGCCTTTGTGTTTGGGGGCGTCGGGATCGGTCCGGACGACGAGTTCGCACCAATCGGCGGCCCAGCCGTAGCTGGTCCAAACCTTCTGGCCGTTGACGACGAAGTGGTCTCCATCGAGGGTGGCGGTGGTGCGGAGGGCGGCGAGATCGGAGCCTGCGTTGGGTTCGGAGAAGCCCTGGCACCAGATCTCTTCGCCGCTGAGGATCTTGCGGAGGAACTGTTCCTTTTGGGCTTCGGTGCCGTGGGTAATGGTGGTGGGGCCGACGAGTTGGAGCCCGAGGACACCTGGCAGGTTGGGGGCGCCGGCGCGGGCCATTTCTTCGGTGAAAATGACCTGTTCGATGATCGACGCGCCGCGGCCGCCGAACTCTTTGGGCCAGGCGATGCCAGCCCAGCCGCCATCGTAGACCTTGCGCTGCCAGGCGCGGAGGTATTCGAATTGGGCCTGTTTGCCTTCGATTTTGGCGAAATCGGCTTGCCAGTGGGGGCTCAAGTTATCGGCAAGCCATTGGCGGAGGCCGTCGCGGAAGCCGAGTTCGGAGGGGGAGAGATTGAGATCCATAGGCGGGCAGAAACGATTGTATCCCCTCGGCGCTCTATATAATTAGTTATGCGATTCTTATCGATTTTGCTGCTGGGCGCGGTGCTCTCGTTTGGCCAGGATGCTCTCAATAACGAGGGGATTATCAAGCTGGTGAAGGCGGGGATGAGCGAGGAGTTGATCGTCAACGTGATTCGTCAGCAGCCTGGGATTTATGTGCTGGGCGCGACGGAGTTGGTGGCGTTGAAAGAGGCTGGGGTTAGCGAGAAGCTGATCGCGGCGATGCTCGATAAGGGGAAGACGCCGGTCGCGCCTGCGCCTGCTGTTGAGGGGGCGAAGAAGTCGACCTCGATTGCGGGGAACGGACTGTTCTACAAGAAGGGCGCGGAGTATTTCGAGCTGATCCAGGAAGAGGTGGAGTGGAAGACGAGCGGGGCGATGCGGAACATTGCCAGCGCGGGGATTGTGAAGAAGGATCTGAACGGGACCATTGCGGGGGCGAGCAGCCGGAACTTTTTGCAGAATCCGATGGAGATTGTGATTGCTCCGCAGAGCGGGTTGACGATTAATTCGTATGTGCTGTTGCCGATGAAGGCGTCGAAGACGGACCGGGCGTTTAACGTGGGGCCGGTGAATAAGAAGAGCGGATTGGCGAAGGGCGCGATTGCGTTTGGCGTGGAGAAGTTGGGGGAAGGGCAGTTCCGGATTGTACTACCGACGCCGCTGGGACCGGGAGAGTATGGCATTTTGGCGGTGAGCCCGAGCGACGCGGCTTCGTCGGCGGGGAAGATGTATACGTTCCGGATTTTGCTGTAGGGGCGGGGGCGTTGAAATGCGATGGACTACATGCCGATATAGGCATGTAGTTTTGCATGAAGCAGGTCCAATGGCTTGCAGACGTTCGGGCAAGGGTTCGGGCGTTTCCGCCGGGAGTGCAGGACGGGGTTGGCTATTCCCTGTTTCTGGTGCAAACGGGAAAAACATCTCAAAATGTTAAACCGCTCCACGGGTTTGGCAGTGGCGTGATGGAGATCTTTACCGTCTCTATCGGGGACTGTATCTACGTTCTTCACGCATTTCAAAAGAAGTCGAGTGCCGGCATTGCGACCCCGAAGCGGGAACTCGATCTCGTTCGGCGAAGGCTACAGTTGTTGCGGGGTGAGGTGACGGATGGCAAAAAGTAAGAGCATCGTGATTGAGGCGGGCAGTGGCAATATCTTTGCGGATATCGGTGTCGTTGATGCAGCGGAGCATTTGGTAAAGGCCACACTAGTTTCGCGGATTGACGATTCGATTCGGTCGCGGCGGCTTACTCAGGCGGCTGCGGCGGAGTTGATGGGCATTGATCAACCGAAGGTTTCGGCGATGCTGGCGGGGCAGTTTCGAGGGTACTCCGTTGAACGGTTAATGCGGTTTCTGGTCGCGCTGGGACACGATGTGGAGATTGTGGTGGGAAAGCGAAAGCGCGGCGTGGCGGAGTTGCGGGTGGCGTAGTTTTACTTGAGGCGGCGGGCGAGGAGGCCGGTGGCCAGGTTGAGGTTTAGGTCGGCGTAAAGGATGCCGGACTGGCCGTAGGGTTGGTGGCAGAGGAGGGTGCCATCGGGGTTGATGACGGCGGAGGTTGTGGGGGAGCCGGGGCTGGCGGTGTTGACGGTTGCGAAGTAGATGGTGTTTTCGGCGGCGCGGCAGAGGGCGGCTTTTTCGTGGAAGGTGTTGGCGGGGTGGGCGAAGGTTTGGGGTGCGTAGCTGCCGGGTTCGGCCTCGTGAAAGTGGGGGTGGAAGACGATGTGCGCGCCGCGGCGGGCGGCCCAGCGGACTGTCTCCGGATAGCGCCATCCTTCGTGGCAGATGGCGATGCCGAACTTCAATTCGCCTCGCTGGAAGAGATGGCGTTCGGTGCCGGGGGAGTAGGTTTCGTCCTCGGAGGGGTCGAGTTGGATCTTGTCCTGATAGGTGCTGGGATGGGCGTTGACGACCAGGGTGGTGAGGCGGAGAGCGCCGTTGACGAAGCGCTCGGTGCCGAGGATGACCGTGATGTTTGATGCGGTGTTGGCGATGGTTTGGTGGGCTTCGCGGAGGAAGTTGATGTCGGGCGGGGGGATGTTCCTGCCGGGCGCCCGGTAGCCGGGGACGTAGCATTCCGGGAAGCAGATCACCTGCGCGCCAGCCGCTTCGGCGGCGCGGATGGCGGCTTGGGCGCTTGTGATTGAGTCGGCTGGGCTGGCGGGGAAGGCCAGGTTGGCTAAAGCGATGCGCATGGGTTAGTAGCCGATGGCGTGGCCGCCGCGACGGCCGTCGGACCAGCCGAGGCGCATGTTGGTGCCGGGCTCGACGGCGACGGCGTGGACATCGCCCTGGGAGCGGAAATTCGGGTTGATCCTGTGGCCCATGGCCTTGAGCTTTTCGGAGACATCGAGGACGAGGGCGGCTGGTTCGGCGTCGATGCGGTCGGGCGTGCCCTGGTGGTGGATGCGGGGGTAATCGATGGCGTCGCGGAGGCTCATTTTGAAGTCGATCATGTTGGTGATGACCTGGAGGACGGTGTTGGGGATGGTTTGGGAGCCGGGGGAGCCGAGGGCGACCCAGGGAGTGTTGTCGCGGTTCAGGACGAGGACGGGGGACATGGAGGAGACGGGGCGCTTGCGGGCTTCGATTTTGTTGCGGCCTTTGGTGCCGAAGCCGGTCATGATGTCGTTGAGCAGTACGCCGGTGCCTTTGGCGATGACTTGGGAGCCGTAGAAGCCGTTGAGGGTGTAGGTGTTGCTGACGATGTTGCCGGCCTGGTCGATGACGGAGAAGTGGGTGGTGTCGTTGGACTCGTCGTCGTGGGCGCTGGCGGGGAGGGGTGTGGCTTTGTCGAGACTGATGCCTTTGGCCCAGGCTTTGGCGTGTTCTTTGGTGGTTAGTTTGTCGGTGGGGATTTGGAAGAAGGCGGGGTCGCCGGCGAATTCGGCGCGGTCGCGGAAGGCGCGGCGGGCGGCTTCGACGTGGAGGTGCCGGGCTTTGGCGGAGCCTTCTTCGCCGAGCTTGAGGTCGAAGTTTTCGAGGATGTTGAGCATCTGGATGACGGCGGTGCCGCCGGAGCTGGACGGGCCCATGGCGAGGATGGGGTGGCCGCGGTAGGTGCCCTTGATAGGCTCGCGCTCGATGGCTTTGTAGGCTTTGAGGTCGTCGAGGGTGATGGTGCCGTTGTTGGCGGCCATATCTTTAGCGATGAGCTGGGCGGTTTGGCCCTCGTAGAATTCTTTGGCGCCGTTCTTCTGGAGGCGCTGGAGGGTGGCGGCGAGGTCGGGCTGTTTGACGATTTCGCCTTGTTTTAATGGGGTTTCGGTGCCGTGGAGGAAGATTTTGGCGGTCTCCGGGAAGCGCTTCATCACGGGGACCTGGAGGGCGAGGATGATCTCCATGCGCTGGGAGGCCGGGAAGCCGTTTTTGGCCAGGAGGCGGGCGGGTTCGAGGACTTCGGCCCATTTGAGCTTGCCGAACTTCTGGTGGGCGAGGGCGAGGCCGGCGACGGTGCCGGGGATGGCGGAGGCCTTGTATCCGATGCGTTGTTCGTCGGCGTTTTTGTACATTTGCGGGTTGGCGGCGGCGGGGGCCATTTCTTTGTAGTCGATGGCGGTGGCGCGGCCGTCGGCCATGCAGATGAGCATGTAGCCGCCGCCGCCGAGGTTGCCGGCTTCGGGGTGGACGACGGCGAGGGCGACGGCTACGGCAACGGCGGCGTCGACGGCGTTGCCGCCCTTTTTCATGATGTCGACGCCGACTTGGCTGGCGAGTTCATGGGTGCTGGCGACCATGCCGTTTTTGGCTCGTTCGGCCTGGGCGATGAGGGGGCGTTCGGCTTTGAGGCGGAGGCCGGATTGGCTGACCTCCTGGGCTTGTATGCAGAGGGCCAGGGCGAGGAGGAGCAGGGCGGGGCGCATGATTGATTTTAGCGCCGTGGCGAATTCGGGTTTTTTCGGTCGCCAGGCACCCGGGGGAATCTGAGTTGGGGCTCGGCGATTTGGCGGGGGGCGGGCTCCGGGGATTCCCATCATTCCGGGGTTGGTAGTAGCCCGGTCCCGGGGCGATTGGGATGATGTGCGTTCCGGGGAAATCCGAGATTGCGGAGTTTCCCGGTTACCCGGTACCAAGGGGAATCTGGGGCGGGGGGCGGGCTGTTTGGCGGGGATGCGCTCCCGGGGGATCCCTAATTCCTGGTTTTTTCGGCGGTCAGGCCCCCGGGGGGAATCTGAGCTGGCGGGAGGGGAGTCGGCGGCCGTGGGCTCGGGGAAGTCCGAATTTTCCGGGTCTGCTGGGTGCCTGGCTCCGTCGGGAATCTGGGAGGCGCGGGCGAGGGGGATTCCTAAATTACGGGGTTTGCTGGTGTCACGGTACCAAGGGAAATCCGGGGCGGGGATGGGCTTTAGTTCGCCCGGATGCCGGGGGATCTGATATGGATCGAGGTGAATTTGAGGCGGTGGGCTCAGGGAAACCCTCAATTTCGGGGATTTCCGGTAGCACGGCTCCCGGGGAAATCTGGGTGGCAGGCGGGCTCGGGGGATTCCTGAATTGCGGGGTTTTCCGGTAGCACGGCTCCCAGGGGGATCCTAGGCGGGGGTGGGTTCGCCGACTTGCTGGCGCCACATGGCGTAGTAGAGGCCTTTTCCTTCCAGCAGCTCTTCGTGGGTGCCCTGTTCGACGATCTTGCCGCGCTCCAGGACGTAGATGCGGTCGGCGTGCATGATCGTTGACAGGCGGTGGGCAATTAGAATGCTGATCGCTTCGCGGCGCTCGGCGACTTCGCGGATTGTGGCGCTCACTTCTTCTTCGGTTAGGGAGTCGAGGGAGCTGGTGGCTTCGTCGAAGACCATCAGGTCGGGCTGGCGGAGGAGGCTGCGGGCGATGGACAGCCGTTGTTTTTCACCGCCGCTGACTTTCACGCCGCCTTCGCCGATTCTTGTTGCCAGGCCTTTGTCGGCTCGCTCCAGGAGGGTTTTGGCGGAGGCTTGTTCCAGGACTTGGAGGCACTCGGCGTCGGTGGCGTCGGGCTTGACGAAGCGCAGGTTTTCGGCGATGGAGCCGGAGAAGAGTTGGGTGTCCTGGGTTACGAAGCCGATGCGCTCGCGGAAGAGTTCGAGGTCGATTTCGGAGCTGGGGATTTTGTTGTAGAGGATCTGGCCTTCGCGGGGTTTGTAGAGGCCGACCAGGAGTTTGACGAGGGTTGACTTGCCGGCTCCGGAGGGGCCGACGAAGGCGACGGTTTCGCCTCGGCAGACTTCGAAGTTGATGTCGCGAAGGGCTGGTTTGGCGGCGGATTGGTGTTGGAAGGTGATGTCGGTGAATGCCAGCGATTCGAGCTTGCCGAGCGGCTTCGGGTTTGCGGGGGCAGCGTCTGGCTTCATCGCCAGGATGTCCGCGAAGTTCTTCAGGCTGACTTCGGTTTCGCGGTAGACGTTGATGACGTTGCCGAGTTCCTGGAGCGGGCCGAAGATGAAGAACGAGTAG
>CAMATG010000061.1 GCA_945860645.1 Candidatus Sulfopaludibacter sp. SbA3
GCATTCAACATGGGTTCCGTTTAGGAACGGAAGCTGGAACACGTTCCGGAATGAAAGGGCCGTTCTGGGGCGGCTACGCCGATGCCGTTGGCGATCTGCATGGCTGGGGTGATGGGGATCCATTTCTGGTGAACTATATCGGCCACCCCCTCCAGGGTTCCGTCTCCGGGTTCATCTACCTGCAGAACGACCCGCGAGCCCGCCTGCTGCGTTTCGGTCGCGACCCTCGTTACTGGCGCAGCCGGATGAAGGCCATGAGTGTCGCCTGGGCCTACAGCACGTGGTTCGAAGTGGGCCCGGTCAGTGAAGCCAGTATCGGCAAAGTCCAAAGCCGCCGCCCGCAGCAAGGCTTTGTCGACCACGTCGTTACGCCCGTCATCGGCACCGGTTGGCTGGTCGCCGAAGACTTCCTCGATGAAAAGGTGATTCTTCCGTTCGAGAACCGTTTCCACAACACTTTTGCGCGCATGATGGTCCGCAGCTGGCTGAATCCAAGCCGAAGCTTCTCCAACGCCCTGCGCTTCAAGGTGCCCTGGTATCGCGATAATCGGGGCGGCATCCTCGCCGGTCACTACCGCGCGCCCCATGTCATGGAGCCCGAACTGTCGCGCCAGTTCCCGAAAGCGGCGCCGTTTGAAATCACGGCCCTGCCATTGTGGACCCGCTTCGATGGCACCCAGTGCGCCGGCGGCGGTGGCCAGGCGGCCTTCCGTCTTTCCCCGTCCTGGCAGCTCGTTGCGCAGGTCAATGGCTGCCAGCTCCGCGATCTGGCGCCGCGGAACAGCGGCGACTCGCTCTCCTACGTCATCGGACCCCGCTGGACGCCGCTCGCCGAACGTCGCTTTAGCCCCTTCGCCCAGGTTCTCGTGGGTGGAAACAAAATCACGCGCTATGAGGTCGACCCCGTAAAGGAGCGTCTGCTCAAAGCCGAAGCCACCCGCCGCGGCGTCGAACTGCCGGCGCCGGAACTCTACACCAAAACCGACATCCGCCACGGCTTCGCGCTGCAGGCCGGCACCGGTCTGGATATCCGTCTGAACCCGGCTTTCGCCTTCCGCTTGGCCAGTATTGATTACGCCCGTTCCTGGGCCGGCCAGCCCGGCGGCGTCCTGGAGGGCAGAAATTTGAATCAGGGATTGCAACTCTCTTCTGGTGTGATTTTGCGTATGGGCACCTGGTGATTTATACTGGTGTTGTTCACCCGTGCTGGGAGATCGTTCAACGGTAGGACAGCAGACTCTGACTCTGCTTATCGGGGTTCGAATCCCTGTCTCCCAGCCATTCTCTCTTCCCTCCCGCTTTACCCCCCTACAAAATCTTTCGTTCCGGTGATAAGTTTTCCCCTCGTGTTGCGCCAATTCGTTTGGAGGACACAATGGGACTACAAGAACGGCAGATGATTCGGGACCTGAGCGAAAAGACGCTCCCCGAACGCGAGAAGGAAATCACGGAGATCTGCGGCGGCGCCGCTAAGTACGAGGTGGATTGGGATAGCCTGGCCAACGATGCCGAGGGCCTCCGCTTTCTCGACAACCTCTCCTGCCACCGCCTGAACATGGCGCTGCGCTCGATTTCGATCGATCCGATGGGCAAAGACGCCCTGCGCGACGGCCTGAAGACCGTCAAACTCCGGAATGTCAAAACCAAAGAAGAGATGAAGATGGATTTCAAGGACGGTGTCCTTGAAATGCACTGCGCCTACGCGCTGCGCACCGATGGCATGTTTAACGACATGGAAATTTATAAAACCTTGATGGGAGGACTGTAATCATGAACCGACGTAATGTACTGCCCCTGATCGCCGCTTTTGCCGGCGTTGCCGCCACCGCCAACGCGGCCGGGACCGGGGCCAACCCGCTTATGGATCTGCTGAACGCCAGCATGAAAGAGAAGAAGGGCGTCAACGTCTACGTGAAGGGCCAGCAGATCGCGCTCGTCGTCACCGCGGTCGGCATGGAGTTTGTGGAAGGCCGCAATCGCGAGCAGTCCAAAATCGTCATTCGCCTCGCCGCCATCGACGCCGTCACCATGGCCTAAGGTTCGCTTGACAGCGGGCGAACAAAAGGCGAATATCTATGCATGCCACTGGTTGGTATCGCAAAGATGGCGGCCGAAAGCCCGTTGTTGGAGGACAAGCGCCGGGTGTCGTACCTGGAGTTGCCTGCGAAGAGTTTCATTGGCTCGTGTTCGGGGAAACGGCAAATTTTTGACTGGACCGTAAACCCCTACCGCGGCTGCGAATATGGCTGCCGCTACTGTTATGCCCGCTATACCCACGAGTTCATGGAGCTTTCCGTAGACGAGTTTGAAACGCGCATCTTTGCCAAACAGTGGGATGCCGGTCAGTTCCGGCGCGAGATTCGGAGGCTCGCGCCGGAAGACACCGTCGCTTTCGGCACCGCCACTGATTGCTATCAGCCCGCCGAACGGCGCTTCAGCCTGATGCGGCGGATGTTGGCGGCGATGGAGGGTGTCGAAGGCGTGCGGCTCTTTATCACCACGAAGTCCGATCTGGTGGCGCGGGATGCCGATTTGCTGGGTTCGCTCGCTCGCCGGAACGACGTTCGGGTGAACATGACCATCACTACCGTCGATACGGCTTTGGCCAGGAAGCTGGAGCCATTCGCACCTCGCCCGTCTTTGCGGGTGGAGGCGGCCCGCAGGCTGGCGGACGCCGGGATCACGGTTGGCGTTGGGGTTTCGCCGGTGCTGCCACGGATTACGGACTCTGAAGAGAGTATCGACGCTGTGGCCTCGGCGGCTAAAGCGGCCGGCGCCCGCTCCCTGTGGGCCCAGCCGCTCTTTTTGAAGGCTTCCGCCCGCAAGGTATTCATGCCGTGGCTCGAAGCGGAGTTTCCCGAGTTGCTGGACAAATACCGAGCCTGGTATCAGCGCGACGCCTATCTACAGCCGGCGTATGTGGAAATTCTAAACGCCCGGGTGGAGCGGATCCGGCTCCGCCACGGCCTGACGGAACGGGGAAACGCCCGCCGTCCGCCGGACTGGCTGGGTCCGGCCCAGCTGAAACTGTTCGCTTGCTAAGGATAGGGTTGGCGGAGATTGTCGCCGCCGGCCCGCGTGGAGATTCCGAATGCCCGGGTGGGGCGGATCCGCCCGGACTGGTTGGGCCCGCCGTAGCCGCCAAATGCCGCGCAGGGACAAGCGCGAAGCCCATCTGCTGCTGGCCGTGACCGAACGGGCAAACACCCGGCGTCCCCGGGAATGGCTGGCCCCGGCACAACCGTAACTGTTTGCTTGCTAACAGAAAGTGCTTGGCGCAGAATGAAGGAATGAGCTCCTCGCGGCCCGCGGTCGCCATTAGCGATCACGCGCTGGAACAACTGAAGTACATCCGCGCGACCATGGAGCGGACCGGGTCCTTTACCGCCGTGCCCGGCTGGGGTGGCGTGGCGATGGGCGTGTCGGCGCTGGCGGCGGCGGTGGTTGCCGCGCAGCAAACGGACATGCGCATGTGGGGAATGGTCTGGATGTGCGAGGTGGTGCTGGCGCTCGTCATCGGCAGCGCGTTCATCCTGCGCAAAACGCGCCAGGGGGACCGGAGCGTCTTTGCCGCTCCCGGCCGCCAATTCTTTCTCAGCTTCAGCCCACCCGTGGCCGCTGGCGGCTTGCTGAGCTGGGTGCTTTACCAACAGGGCGCCTGGGCGGTGTTGCCGGGTACCTGGCTGCTGCTCTACGGCGCCGGTGTCGTCACCGCCGGGGCGTTCTCGGTGCGAGTCGTTCCCATCATGGGCCTATGTTTCATGCTGTTGGGCGGCGCCGCGCTGGCTTGTCCGTCCAGCTGGGGCAACTGGTTCCTGGCTGGCGGGTTCGGCGTGATTCATATCGTGTTCGGCCTGATTATTGCTAGGAGGTACGGTGGCTAAATCGACGGCTGCGAAATTGACAACACTGACCGCGTCGGCCGGCGTCGCGGCGATGAAGGAAGCCCAAGCGCTGGACCGTCTCATTCACGAGAAGGTTCGCCTCGGCATCGTCAGCGCCCTGGCCGCCAGCGGGCCGCTGACATTTAACGAGTTGAAAGCACTGCTCCAAACTACCGATGGCAACGTGAGTGTCCACGCCCGCCGCCTGGAAGAGGCCGGCTACATTACGTGTTCCAAGAGCTTCGAGAATCGCTTTCCGCGGACGGAATACGAGCTGACCGCCGACGGCCGCGCCGCCCTGGAAAAGTATCTCGACCACTTGGAAGCCATTGTCGGCGCCATGCGCCCGAAGTAGTTAAAGCCGCTTTTGCAGCCGTTTGTGGACGTTCAGGCCAATCAGCGCCACCACCCACCACAGGGCCAGCGTGGCCATCGGAAGCCACGGATAGTCCTTGTAGAGGCGCAGCGCGGAGATCAGAATCAGCAGGAGTGCGGCAACAACGGCCACCAGCAGATTGCGGTGGCGGTACAGACGGTTGATTTCGCGAATGGCAACGCGGCCGGTGTCCTGGGGCGCGGCTGGGAGCGGAGCGACTTGACGCGGTGGAGCGGCCAGCGCGGCAGCCAACGGGGGATTCGTCACTGCCTCCGCCTCCAGCAAGCTGCGCGTCGCCTGGCTGGCTTCGCCGGCGTGATAGAGAATGACCAGATCGGTGAGTACGTCGGGGTGCAGAGTCATCGGAATTTCTCCAGTTTTTGACGGGCGCGGAAGATGCGGACTTTCACGGTGGCGATGGGCAGTTCGAGCTGGGCGGCGATCTCTTCATAAGAGAGTTCGCCTTGCGCGAAGAGCACGAGCGGTTCGCGGAGCGATTCGGGCAGTTCAGCGAGCGCCGCCAGCACCGATTGCAGTGTGACGGCCGCGTCCGGGTTTGTATGAATGGCCGGATCGAGGGCGGCCTCCATGGGCTGCTGGCGCCATCCGCGCCGAACCTGCTCCAGCCACAAGTTGCGGGCAATCGCGACGAGATAGGCCCGGGCCGTGTTGGCGCGGACATCCTGTTCGGCGGATAGCGCGCGGACGAACGTTTCCGCCGTCAAGTCTTCGGCCGTCGCCGCGTTGCGGCTCCAGGCCAGCAGGCAGCGATAGACCGCCGGCGCATGCGCCCTGTAGATGTCCTGAAAGCGGATCGGCTCAGCCATTCTCGACTACCAATATGCATGGCAACCGCTTTTGTTACCGTGGTTGCAGATGACACGTCGAAAAATTCTCTCCACCGCGGCCGCCGCCGGCGCCGCCGCGCAATCCCAGGCGCAAACGCCGGGCGCCCGGCAGTACATCGTGATGCGGAAGTTGTTCCTTCGCAACAGCGGCGAGAACCAGGTGGCCAAGCTGACCGAATTCCTGGAAAAGGCCGCCCTGCCGGCGGTTCAGAAGTCCGGAGCGACGGCGGTCGGGTTTTTTGCGGCCCAGTTGGCGCCCGATTCTCCGTTCATGTTGGCCCTCAGCAGCTACCCCACCATGGCCGCCTACGAGGCCGCGCAGGCCAAATTAAGTGCCGATAGTGCGTACCAAAGTGCGCTAAAAGCGTACAATTCCGCCCCCGGATTGCGCTTTATGCGCTACGAAACGACGCTTTTGCGATCGTTTTCCGGCTTCCCGCACCTGGCAATCAACGTCTCTCCGGGCGCTTCCAAGCTCAACCGGCTGTTCGAACTCCGCACCTATGAGAGCGACGATTCCTCCAGCCTGACCGAGAAGATCAAGATGTTCAACGAAGGGGAAATCTCGCTGTTCCAGAAAACCGGGCTGGACCCGGTGTTTTTTGGGGAAACCGTCTTCGGCCAAAAGCAGCCGAACCTGACCTACATGTTGGGTTACGACGATTGGAACGCGCGCGACGCGAACTGGAAAAAGTTCATTTCCCATCCGGAATGGATCAAGTTGCGCACGACCCCCGGCTGGAGCGACGGCGAGATCGTCTCCAACATTTCCAGCATGTTCCTCCGCGCGCTGCCGTTCTCGCCGATCCGGTAGGGCTTGCAATATAATCACTGGGTCCGGGAGAAGAAAACTTGAAAAGAAATTTCCTGCTATTTGCCGGCATCCTGGCCGGCGCCATGATGTTGTGGGCCGCGACGGCTCCGAAAGTCCCTGAAAGCGTCAAAGATGTCGCTGAGCCCGGTGGCGTGTTGCCGGGCAATCCGAAGATCGCCCTGGTGAAGGTTGCCGATGGGTTCCTGGATCCGACGAACGTGGCGAGCGCCAACGATGGGTCGGGGCGCCTGTTCGTCACCGAGCGCGTGGGCCGCATCCGCGTCGTCAATAAAGACGGCAGCGTGCAGCCGGAACCGTTCCTGGATCTGACCAACATCAATCCGCTGGGTACCGATGTGCAAACGGGCTTTGTGGAACAGGGCCTGTATTCGGTGGCGTTCCATCCGAAGTTCAAGGAAAACGGCTACTTCTACGTCCACTATGCCTCGCTGCCGTTCAACGGCGATGGCTTGGTGGTCCGCTTCCAGGTGGACAAGAACAATCCCAAGTTCCTGACGCCGGAGCGCACCAAGCAAACCTCCAAAGTGCTGATGCGCATTGAGCAGCCGTACTACAACCACAACGGCGGACAGATTGAGTTCGGCCCCGATGGCTACCTCTACATCGCCTCCGGTGATGGCGGCTGGGAAGGCGATCCGCTGGAAAGCGGCCAGAATCTGGAAACGCTGCTGGGCAAGATGCTGCGTATCGACGTGAATGTGGAAGACGACCGGGTGCCGTACAAGATCCCGCCGACGAACCCGTTCGCCTATGCCGCCAAAGAACAGCTGATGTCGCTGTTCGGCATCAGCGAGCATGACTTCTCCAAGATCAAGACGAAGGCGAAGCCGGAGATCTGGTCATTCGGTCTGCGCAATCCGTACGAGTTCTCCTTCGACCTGAAGACCGGCGATATGTTCATCGCCGACGTGGGCCAGAACCATTGGGAAGAGATCGACTTCCAGCCGGCCTCCTCCAAGGGCGGCGAGAACTATGGCTGGCCGCGCAACATGGGCACCAAGTGCTTCCCGATGACCGGGCCGGACGACAAGTGCGGGATCGTTGGCACGTTGCCGGCGGCGCAGTATCCGCACGAAAATCCGTATCCGGGCGCCCCGCCGTTGAAGGACGGCCACGGCTGCTCCATCGAGGGCCTGGGCGTTGCTAATTACGGCGGCATGAAGGGCGTTTACCTGGTTGGCGACTGGTGCTCCGGCCGCGTGTTCGGCATGGGCTGGAATGGCGATAAGTGGATTCTGCAGGAGATGCTGCACACGAATCTGCAGTTCACCGCCGGCGGTTACGACGAGAACGGCTATGTGATGGCCGTGAACTGCAACTGCTTCTACACCTCCGACAAAGGCGCGACGGGCAACCCCCCGGGCGCGTTGTGGCGCGTGATGCCGATCAACGAAGTGCCGAAGGGCGCGGAGACGGCGAAGACGGCGTCGGCCCCGGTGGAGACCTCGTCGACCGGCGGACCGTTCCAGTTGCTGAATTCGCTGGACAATAAACCGATTGCGTTCAACTTGATGCCGAACGACAAGGTGACGACGGCGGTGGAGCAGTTCCGGAAGAACGG
The DNA here is from genome assembly GCA_945860645.1 of Candidatus Sulfopaludibacter sp. SbA3. GTDB lineage: Bacteria > Acidobacteriota > Terriglobia > Bryobacterales > Bryobacteraceae. Next base: position 7,505 of record CAMATG010000061.1, read on the forward strand.
CGTGAACCCTTACAACGGCAACGCCGCGGCGATTGCAGCTGGCAAGAAGGTCTACGACAAGTCTTGCGCGAGTTGCCATTTGCCGGATGCGACGGGTCGAATGGGATCGAACCTGATCGACGCGCAGGTGACCTATCCGCGCGTGAAGACGGACGCCGGGTTCTTCGAGGTTGTCTATGCGGGTGCGACGGGCGCGATGCAGCCCTTTGGCCGCACGGTGGCGCAGGACGACATCTTGAAGATCATCGCCTACGTGAACAGCCTGAAGAAGAAGTAAGCAGCCATTTCGGCACCGTAGCGAGCCCGCCAGGGGAATACCCTCCTGGCGGGCTCGCTTCATTTTGTCCACCACTCGCGGTGTGTGCTTTACTGCAATTGTGAGTTTCTCTTTCCAAATATTCCTGGTGCTGGCGAGTGCCGGCTTGTTGTTGAGCGCGCCAGCCACGAAGAGCGGCATCGATACCGACGCGATTGATCAGAAGTGTAAGCCGTGTGAAGACTTCTGGCGGTATGCCAACGGCGCCTGGATAGACAGGAATCCGATTCCCGCATCGCGGTCGGCTTGGGGGACGATGTCGGTCATTACCGAAGCGAACCGGGAGCGGTTGCGGGTGATTCTGGAATCGGCGACGGTGTCGAAGGGGAAGCCGGGGAGCAACGAGCAGCGGATCGGCGATTTGTATGGGGCCTGTATGGACACGACGCGGCGGGAAGCGCTGGGCGTGAAGCCGGTGCAGAAGGAATTGGACCGGATTGCCAAGGTCTCGACGCGCGAGGAACTGAAGGCTTTGATGCTGCAGTTTTTGCGGGAGGGCGTGCCGGTGCCGCTGGCTGTCATGGGCGGGCCGGACCTGAAGAACACGACAGAGATTATCGGGAATGTGGGAGTGGCGACGATGTCGCAGCGGGACCGCGAATTCTACTTTCGCGAGGATGAGCGCTCGAAGCGGATTCGGGGAGAGTTCACCGGGCACGTTGACCGCATCCTGAGTTTGGGAGGCGTGGCGGCGACCGATGCGGGCAAGACGATTCTGGCGTTTGAAACGGAGACGGCGCAGTTGATGAAAACGGCGGTGGAGCGCCGGAATCCGTATAGCCGGTACAACCGGATGGATCTGGCGGGGCTGAATGCACTGTCCCCGGGCTTTGACTGGGCGCAGGTATTGGAGGCGCTGCAGGTGCCTAAGGCGACCCCTTTGAACGTGGCGGATCCGAACCTGGTGAAGCACTTCGACAAGCAGTTGGCCGAAGCGCCCATCGCGACGTGGAAGCTGTGGCTGCAGTGGAATGTGCTGAAGAGCGCCGCCTCTTTCCTGACTGACGCGATGGAGGCGGAGGCTTTCCGCTTCGACGATAAGATCGTGAACGGCGCGCAGGAGCAGTTGCCGCGGTGGCACCGTTGCACGACGCTGGTGGACCAGTCGCTGGGGGATGCGCTGGGAGAGGTTTTTGTGAAGAAGCATTTTCCGCCGGTGGCCAAACAGCGGATGAATGAACTGGTGGAGAACCTGCGCGTGACGCTGCGGGAGGAGTTGGGGAATGCCGCGTGGATGGATCCGGAAACGCGGAAGAACGCGATGGCGAAGTTGAACTCGTTCCAGGCGAAGATCGGCTATCCGGACCGGTGGCGGGACTATTCGAAAGTCACGATCCGGCGGGACAGTTTGCTGGAGAGCAGCCGGTCGGCGCGGATGGCGGCGCGGGCGCATGGGCTGGCGAAGATCGGCAAGCCGGTGGACCGCAACGATTGGGGCATGACGCCGCCGACGGTGAACGCCTACTACAATCCGCCGATGAATGAGATTGCATTTCCGGCGGGGATTCTGCAGTCGCCGTTGTTCGATATGGAAGCCGACGACGCCGCGAACTACGGCGCGATCGGGGCGGTAATCGGGCACGAGATGGGGCACGGATTTGACGACCAAGGGTCGAAGTTTGACTTCAGCGGGAATCTGAAAAACTGGTGGACGGCAGAGGACCGGAAAAAATTCGATGCGCGGGCGCAGTGCGTGATCGAACAATTTAACACGATGGATGTGGGCGATAACTTGCGGCATAACGGGCGGCTGGTGGTGGGTGAGGCGCTGGGGGATTTGGGCGGCGTGACGATTGCGTATAAGGCGTATCATCGCTCCTTGCGCGGCAAACCGGCGCCGGGGGTGATCGATGGATTCACGGCGGATCAGCGGTTTTTCCTGGCCTTTGCGCGGTTGTGGGGGACCTACTACCGTCCCGACGCGTTGCGAACGCGACTGCAGATCGATCCGCATCCGGTGTCCCGTTTCCGGGCGAACGGAACGCTGATGAACGTGCCGGAATTTCATAATGCGTTCCAATGTAAGCTGGGCGACGCGATGGTGCGTCCGGTGGAAAAGCAATGTAAACTCTGGTAGCCAGTTGCGTACCCCCCTCGAAATGTGATTCAACCTATGAATCCCGGACGAAAGATCCGGGATTCGATTTCACACAGCAGGGATCTATGACTACCGACCAAGAGCGATTGCAGTAACGGGCTAACCGATTTGGTGGCACCGTGCGCCCCCCTTGTGTTTGGGCGCTGAAAAGTATAAGAACTGTAGAACTTCGGAACGGGGTCGGGGTGACGCCGGTCCGTTTGTTTCCACAAACAGCACGACGACTGAAGGGATTTCCATGTATCGTTTTCCACACTTACTACGAGCTACAAAACTACTCCTCGCCGTTTGCGCCACGGCGGCCTTGGCGCTGGCGCAGATCGGCACCTCCACCATCACGGGCCGAGTGACGGATTCCACCGGCGCCGTTGTCCCGAACGTGGCGGTGAAGGTAACCCAGAAATCAACAAATTTTGTGTCGGCGGCGCTGACGAACACGGACGGGCTGTATCGCGTCCTATCCCTGCAGCCCGGTGACTATCGGGTGACATTCGAGATCTCCGGCTTCAAGAAAGTTATCCGCGACGATGTGTCGTTGCGTACGGGCGACACGCTTGCCGTCGACGCGGCGTTGCAGGTCGGCCAGGTCAGCGACTCGGTGGAAGTAGCCGGGAGCGCGGCGGCGTTGGAAACAGAAACGTCGGCGACGGGCGCGGTGATTGAAGGAAAGGTGTTGTATGACCTGCCGCTGTATCAGCGGTTCGTCAATTCGACCTTGAACCTGGTGCCGGGTATGACGACCGGCGGCTACGCGTATGGCGGCAGTCTGGGTGCCTATCACCTGGCCGGGCAGCGCGCGGGCGCGATCGGCATTTTCGAAGACGGCGTGAACGGGAACGATCAACAGGGCGGCACGGAAACGACCAAGCCGATTCTGAACTCAGTCGCCGAAGTGAAGGTGATGACGACGCTGCCCCCGGCCGAATATGGCCACTCGGCGGGCGGTGTGATCAGCGCCGTGAAAAAGAGCGGCACGAATGAGTTGCACGCGATGGGGTCCTGGTACGGCCGGACTCGCCGCATGCAGCACCGGCTGTTCTTCGACCGCGAGACGACAAAGCAACAGAGCGTACCGAGCTTCTTCATGATGCCGGACGCCAATATCTCCGGCCCGGTGATCATTCCGAAAGTGTATGACGGCCGCAACAAGACGTTCTTCTTCTTCGGTTTCCAGCGCTTGCATGAAAAGAAAGTGGCGCAGGTGGACTCCTCCGTGCCGAGCCTGGATATGCGTCAGGGCCTCTTCAATTGGACGGGCGCCAACCCGATCTTCGATCCCGCCACGACGCGCCAGGTGAACGGCGTTTGGCAGCGCGACCCGTTCGTGGGCGGCCGCATTCCGGCGAGCCGAATTGACCCGGTGGCCCGCAAAGTGCTGGACTTCGATCCGTGGCAACTGCCGTCCCGCCCGGGCAACTTCATTTCGACAGGCGCCTCCGGCAACTATCAGGCGAACGAGTTGGCCCAGGTTTACCTGAACGACTACAACTATCGGTTCGATCACCAGTTCAGCACGGCGTTGAAGATCTACTACTCCTGGACCGACAACAAGTACCTGCCGGGCCTGCAGCGGCCTTGGAACATTCGGCCCGACCGCGGCGAGTTTGATGGCGTGGCTGGCAATCGCGGCCCATCGCGCAATCAGAATATGTCACTCGGCAAGACCTGGATCATTTCGCCGACACTGGTCAACGATGCCCGTGTTGGCTATAACCGGCGCTGGTCGCAGTTGATTGTTCCGTCCTATCAGAAGAACTGGGGACAGCAACTGGGTATTCCGAATATTAACGGCGACCTGATGCCGGCATTTGGCAGCGGGAACCGCAATGATCCGTCTTCGATTTACGGCCTGAGCGGTGCTACGCCGAATCAGACCGTGAATGAGACGATTTCTTTCCGCAACGATCTGTCGATCATTCGCGGTACGCATGCATTCAAAGGCGGCTACGAGGTGTTGCGCTTCCGTTTGAACAGCGCCACGCTGGCGAACCCGGTGAACTTCGACTTCTCCGGTTCCACCACCGGCCTGCAAGCGAACGGCGCCGCGGTGCCGAACACGGGCAGTCCGTTTGCCGGCTTCCTGACCGGCTATGTCACGTCGGCCACGTTCCGTACTGAATTGACGAGCTGGCTGCCGCGTTCGAGCATCCACAGCTTCTACTTCCAGGACGACTGGAAAGTGTCCCCGACGCTGACGATCAACATGGGTGTTCGCTACTCGAACGAAAGCGCATTTAACACCAAGTACGGACTGATGAGCCAGTTCGACCCCAATGCGACCGATCCGCTAACGGGCCGCAAGGGCGCGGTGGTCCATCCGAAGAGTTCGCTGGCGACGACCGATAGCAATAACTTCAACCCGCGTCTTGGCCTGGCGTGGCATCCGCTGCAGAAGTGGGTGTTCCGCGGCGGCTTCGGCTTCTACACGGTTGACGTTAAGTTCCCCTCGGGTCGCGATCAGTATGACGAATTCGTTGGCACCGCTGTGCAGCAAGCGCTGCCGGGCGATCCCACGCCGATCTACCAGATCAGCCGAGGGACGCGGCCGCCGAATCCGACCGTGCTGGCCGACGGGTCGAGCCCGTTCATCGGCACCAACTTTAGCGGCCGTAACGTCAGCATGTGGGACCCGAACCTGCGCAATCCCTACGTGATGAACTGGAACGCCAGCATTCAGCATGAGCTGGCCCGCGACTATGTTCTGGAAGCGAGCTATCAGGGCTCCGGTTCGGTGGGCCTGATTGAGCGTTGGGAGCTGAACTCGTTCCCGATCGATTTCGCCGCCAACGATCCGGCACTGCGCGACCGCGTCTTCGCGGCGCCGCAGAACTTCCGGCCCTACACCCAGTTCGGCAACATCACGATGCGTTCCAACTTCGGCCACTCCACCTTCCACTCGGGCACCATCAAGCTGGAAAAGCGGATGTCCCGCGGTATGTTCTTCTCGACGTTCTACACGTTCTCGAAGACGATAAACAGCTCCGACACGGACAACTCCGGCGGCGGTGTGGCACCGATTCAGAATCGTGGCCTGGAAAAGGGTCGCGCTGGATTCGACCGCAACCACCGCTTTATTGCGACGGTGAACTACGAACTGCCCTTCGGTCGCGGCAAGAAGTGGATCGCCAACAGCCGCATGGGCAATGTCATTTTCGGCGGGATGGAGATCTCCACGGTGCAGACCATGGAAACCGGCAACCCGTTGAACTTCACGTACGCCAACAGCCCGAATAACTACTACCCGACGTTCGCCGGCAATCGCCGCCCGAACCTGGTATCCACCCCTGACTATGATTTCAGCAAGTGGAACAACGGCGGCGGCGACCGCTTTGTTACGAACAATCGCCCTGCCGTTATCGACATCAATGCGTTTGCCTACCCTGGCGCGTTCCAGGTTGGTAACGCGGGCCGCAACATCTTGACCGGTCCCAGCATGGCCTGGGCGCAGATCTCGTTGCAGAAGAACTTCAAAATCAAGGAGCGCTTCCAGACCCAGCTCCGCTGGGACATGCAGAATGCGTTCAAGACGTATAACTTCACCGGTCCCACCACCACGGTGGACTTCCGGAACCCGCAAACCTTTGGCAAGTTGACCGACGATCCGCGAACCGCATCGCTCGGCGGTCAGCCGCTGATGAACTTCACGCTGATGGTCCAGTTCTAACTGGCGTTCAGTTTCGTTGAACAACCGCCGGGCCTTCGGGTCCGGCGGTTGTTATTTGGGATACGCTATTTCCACGGTGTCTTTGATTCATTCCACGATCGACCTCTCCGCGCCGGGCGCGCACTACGGCCATTTGGCCATTCCGTATTCGTACAACCTGGGCGGTTGGGCGAACCTGCAGGTGCCGATTGCGTCGCTGCGGAACGGGCCGGGGCCGACGGTGTTGTTGATGGCGGGCAATCACGGCGATGAGTACCCGGGGCAGGTGGCGATTTTGAAGCTGTGGCGCGAGTTGCGGCTGGCGGATGTTATCGGGCATCTGATTCTGGTGCCGTGTTTGAATCCGCCGGCGTCGCAGGCGGCGACGCGGCTGTCGCCGTTGGACGGGAAGAACTTCAACCGCTGCTTTCCGGGCAACGCGGCCGGGACGCCGAGCGAGATGTTGGCGGACTATTTGACGACGGTTTTGTTTCCGATGGCCGATGTGGTGATCGATCTGCACACGGGTGGGCGTAGTCTGTCGTTCCTGCCCACGGCGCACATGCACCTGGTGCCGGATCTGAAGCAGCGCGCGGCCATGCTGGCGGCGACGGAGGCGTTTCTGCTGGACGTTGCGTTCCTGTACGCCGATGTGGCGGGGACGGGGCTGCTGCCGGTGGAGGCGGAGCGGCAGGGGAAGATTGTGATCACGACGGAGTTGGGGGGCGGGGAAGTGGTGCCGGCGAGTGTGCACCGGCAGTGCCAGCGCGGGTTGCGGAATGTGTTGGTGCATTGCGGGGTGTTGCACGGGGAGTTGATACGGCGGGAGCGGCCGGCGCGGTGGGTGCAGTCGCTGGATCGGGAAGATTACCGGTTTGCGCCGGAATCGGGGATGTATGAGAGCTGTGTGGATCCTGGGGAGCCGGTGGTGAAGGGTCAGGTGGTGGGGCGGATTCACTTTTTGGAGCGGCCGGATCGGGCGGCGGCGGAGGTGGTGGCGAATGGGGAGGGGATGCTGATTGCGGGGCGGGCGCCGTCGATGGTGAAGCAGGGAGATTGCGTGGCTTGCATCGCGCATGATGTGGATCCATATAACCTTCCGGAATAGTTGACCAAGCCGTAACGACATTGCTATTCTTAAGTTGCGGGGTGGAGCAGCCTGGTAGCTCGTTGGGCTCATAACCCAAAGGTCGTAGGTTCAAATCCTACCCCCGCAACCAATAGAATCAAAGAGTTAGGCCGAATACACCGACTAGCTCAAACTCCCGAAAACTCCCATTAACCTTGAACAGCTTGGGAATTCGGCTTTAGCAGATCCATAACGGCGGAATGTGCAACCATCTTCGCCGCGTC
>CAMATG010000062.1 GCA_945860645.1 Candidatus Sulfopaludibacter sp. SbA3
GCTGCCATAGCGGCGGCGGCGTGGCGGCCGGCACACGGCTGCGGTTCCCGGAAGGCGAATTGTCGAAGGAGGAGTGGACGCGCTTCGGCCTGTCGATGCACACGCTGGTCAACCGCACCGATCCAGGCCAGTCCGTGCTGCTCCACAAACCCACTAAACGCGTCGCCCATTCCGGCGGCCAGCGCATCGCGCCCGGCAGTGGCGACGAAGCGGTGCTGCGCACGTGGGTCGATTATCTGGTGTCGAACACAAAGCCCGGCGACAGGTTCGAAATCGCCGAGCGCCGCGGCGTCGCGAAACCGGTGCTGCGCCGGCTGACGAACACGCAGTACAACAACACCGTGCGCGACCTGCTGGGCGACGACACGCGCATGGCCGAACAGTTCCCGCCGGAGGATTTCGTCAACGGCTTCCGCAATCAGTTTCAGTCGCAGAGCGTCTCGCCGATGCTGGCCGAAGCCTATGCCTCGGGCGCGGAGAAACTGGCCAAGAGCGCCTTCCGCGGCGGCGATACGCGGGGCCTGGTTCCCTGCAAAGAAACGACGCCGGCCTGCGGCGCGAAGTTCATCCGCGACTTTGGGAAGAAGGCGTTCCGCCGCCCGCTGGCCTCGAACGAAGAGGTGCGCTATCTGAAGCTGTGGGCCATCGGCGGCGCGCAGATGGTGGTGGAGGGGATGTTGCAATCGCCCAACTTCCTGCTGCGCACGGAGAACGGCGCCGAGCCCGCGTGGCGTCCGTATGAGACGGCCAGCCGCCTGTCATACGCGCTTTGGAACTCGATGCCCGATGCCGAGTTGTTCCGCGCGGCCGCGGCCGGGGAGTTGACCTCCGCGACGGGTGTGGAGAAGCAGGCGCGGCGCATGCTGCGGGATGCGCGCGCGCGATCCACAGTGGATGAGTTCACGACGGAATGGATGCGGTTCGACCGCCTGATGGGCTCCGTGAAAGAGCGCGCGTCGTTCCCGATGTACACGCCGGAACTGGCCGTCGCCATGACCGAAGAGGCGCGCAAACTGGTGGAGCATCTGGTATGGAATAACCAGAATTTCATGGAACTCTACTCGGCCGACTATGCCTTCGTCAGCACAACGCTCGCCAAGCTCTACGGCGTGCCGGAGCCCGGCACGGAGTTCGCCAAAGTGACGCTGCCGGCCGAGACCGAGCGGGCCGGCGTGTTGGGGCAGGCGCTGTTCCTGGCCGCGACAGCGAAGCCGGCGGAGACGTCGCCAACAGCGCGCGGGCTCTTCGTCCGCGAACAGTTCCTGTGCCAGGAGGTGCCGCAGCCGCCGCCCGGTGTGAATGCGAATCTGCCTCTGAATACGAAGGAGCGGCCCATGACGAATCGCGAACGGCTGGCCGTGCATCTGTCGAACGATAGCTGTGCGAGTTGCCACACGCTCATCGATCCGATCGGCTTCGGCTTCGAAAAATTCGACGCCGTTGGCCAGCGCCGAGAAAAGCTGAAGATCACCTTCACGCCCGAACGCAAGGATAAAGGCAAGACGGAAACGGTGGAGTTGGACTTCAACACCAGCGGCCACATCGCCGGCGCGGCAAACTCCGCTTTCCGCTCGCCCCGCGAATTGGGTACCATTTTGGCAGGGAACAAGCAGTGCCAGGAGTGCGTGGTGAAGCAGTTGTTCCGTTATTATCAGGGCCGTATGGAGAAGGCGGGCGATGCCGCTGTGATCCGCCGGTCGTTTGAAGATTTCCAGAAGTCCGGTTACCACTTTCAGGAGCTGATGGTTTCGCTGTTGAAGTGGTCCATATTCCCGCCCGAGTCCTGACACGGAGTTTGAAAATATGCCTTCCGTCCACACGAAAGACCGATCCCTGCCGCGCCGGATGTTCCTGCGGAACTTGAGCGGTGTCACCATTGGCCTGCCTCCGCTGGCGGCCATGTTCAACTCCACGGGTACCGCGTTTGCGGCCACGCCGAAGGCGGAAATTCCCACGCGTTTCGTGCTGTGGTTCAACGGCAATGGTGTGGTGGAGAAGTATTGGATTCCCGCCGAAACCGGCGCCGAATTTACGATGACGCCGTGCTTGGCGCCGTTGGCTCCGTTCCGCAACGACATTCACGTGGTGACCGGACTCGACAACCCCGCCGCCCGCCTCCCCGGGCCGGGCAACGACCACCACCGCTCCATGGCCGCGCTAATGAGCGGTACGCAATTCACCGGCCGTGGCTCCGGCGGCGCATCCATCGATCAAGCCATCGCCACGCGCGTGGGCGGCGAAAATCGCTTCCGCTCGCTGCAACTCGGCGTGTCGCAGGAGTCCTTCGGCGAGAGCATCCAGCGCAATATGAGCTGGGCCGGGTACGATCGTTCCCTGCCGCCCGAAATGCTGCCGAATAAGTTGTTCGACCGCCTGTTCGGCGCGCGCGATGCCGGCTGGATCTCGCGGAAGAAGAGCGTGCTGGACGCCGTGCAGGAAGACGCTGCCGGTCTCGCCAAGGCTCTTGGACAAGAGGACCGCACCCGCCTGGACGAGCACCTCTCCTCCATCCGCGACGTCGAACGCGCCATCGCCAGCCTGCCCCCGAACTACCGCCGCGTGGACCCGCCGGAGTCCGAAGGCGACATGAAAGATTGGCCCCGCATCGCGAAGTTGCAGAGCGACCTGCTTGCCCACGCCTTCGCCAGCGGGCAGACGCGCGTCGCGTCCTACATGCTCACCAAGTGCCAGGGCCTCGCCCGTTTCCCCTGGCTCGGCTACACCGCCGCGCGCCACCACGACTACACCCACCGCGACGGTAAAGCCCCCGGCTACGACGGCCCCGACGGCCAGCGCGTCATGCGCGATATCTGCCGCTGGCACGTCGAAGAGTTCGCCTACCTGATCGGCAAGTTGAAGTCGATCAAAGAAGGCGATGCCACCGTGCTCGACCGCACCTCCCTCGTCTTCGTGCACGAACACGCCGAAGCCAACGACCATAAGAACAACGGCTACTCGGTGATCGTCGCCGGCCACGCCGGCGGGCTCCGCACCAATATGCACACCCGCTCCACCGGCACCGTCAGCGACCTCTACCTAGCGGTTGCTAACAAAGCCATGGGCGCGGGTCTGAAGACCTTCCCCTCGGCCACGAAAGAAATCCAAGGGATCTTCGCCTGAGATGCTCACTCGCCGGAACTTCCTGCGAGCGCTGAGCGTCTCGGCGATGGCCCAGCCGGCCAAACGTCTCAACGTCCTGCTCATCCTCGCCGACGATCTGGGCTTTGAAACCCTCGGTTGTTACGGCGGCAAGAGCTACCAGACACCGGCGCTCGATCAACTGGCGAAAGAAGGCGTGCGCTTCAACTACGCCTTCTCCCAACCCCTCTGCACGCCCACGCGTATGCAGTTGATGACCGGTAAATCCAACTTCCGCAACTGGCGCGCCTTCGGCATCATGGACCCGAAGGAGCGCACCTTCGGCCATCTCTTCAAAGAGAACGGCTATCGCACCGCCATCGCCGGCAAGTGGCAGTTCTGGAGCTACAACCCGCCTGATTTCGAGCCCGAATGGCGCGGCAAAGGCAAGCGGATTGAAGACACGGGCTTCGAAGAGTACAGCGTCTGGCACGCCGCCCATACCGAAGACAAAGGCTCCCGCTACGGCGACCCCACCTACTACGAAAACGGCCAGCTCTTCAAGAACCAGAAGGACAAATACGGCGACGACATCTCCGCCGATTTCCTGCTGCGCTTCATCGAAAAGCACAAGTCCGAACCCTGGTTCGTCTACTTCCCCTTGGCCCTCACCCACGCCCCGTTCACGCCCACGCCGAAGAGCGCCGACTGGAATACCGACAAGCGCCTGAAAAACGACACCAAGTACTTCAAGGACCAAGTGGAGTACATGGACGGCATCATCGGCCGCATGATGCGCCGCCTGGATGAACTGAACCTCAGCGATAACACTCTTGTACTTTTCTTCGGCGACAACGGCACGTTGAACACGATCAAATCGAATCTCAACGGACGCCAATTCCAAGGTGGCAAAGGCGACACCACCGAAGCCGGCATGCGCGTGCCGCTGATTGCCCGCTGGAAGGGCCGCGGGCAGCCGGGCCGCGTGAGCGACGACCTCATCGATTCCTGCGACTTCCTCCCCACCATCTGCGACGCCACCGGCGTATCGCCCAAGTCCATGGGCGCCCAGGACGGCCGCAGTTTCCTGCCCCAATTAAAGGGCGAAAAAGGCCACCCGCGCGAGTGGATCTATAGCTGGTACGACCCGCGCCCCGGGCACGATAAAGAGCGCTGGACCAAGACCGACCGTTTCGTCTTCGACCGCCGCTGGAAGCTATACGAAGACGGCCGCCTGTTTGATTGGGCGGCCGATCCGTTGGAAAAAAATCCGGTCCAGAACCCGGCTGTGAAGAAGAAGTTCGAAGCGGTTCTGGCCCGCTACAAACGCGAAGAAACTACTTTGCGTTCGCGGCCATAGTGGCCTGGAACTCTTCGTAGCTGCCTTTGAAATTGGTGAACACGCCTTTGTCCAGGTGCCAGATCCGCGTGGCGGTATCGGCCACCAGGTCTTCGTCGTGCGTCACCAGAATCACGGTGCCTTCGTACTTCTGAATCGCGAAGTTCAATGCGTTGATGGCTTCCAGGTCCAAGTGGTTGGTCGGCTCGTCCATGATCAGGAAGTTCGGTTTTTCCAGCATTAACCGGCAGAAAATCAACCGCGCCGCCTCGCCACCGCTCAGCGCCTCGGTCGGCTTCATGCCTTCTTCCCCGGCAAACAGCATCTGCCCCAACACGCCGCGGATCTCTTCGCGGCTGGCTTGCGGGTCGAACTGGTGCAGCCATTCGTGCGCGATCATGCCGGGCGTAATCGTCTCGCGGTGGTCCTGCGCGAAGTAGCCGATCTGCACTTCGTGGCCCCATGTCACTTCGCCGCCACCGCTGGCCAAATCCGGCTCTTTATCGAACGGCCCGGGCCCATTCGCCATCAGCGCCTTGATCAGCGTGGTCTTACCAGCGCCGTTGCGCCCCAGCACGGCGATCTTCTCGCCGCGCTCAAACATGCCCGTAAAATTGCTGAAAATCTTGTTCGAGTCGTAGGCGCGGCTGAAGTCCTTCACCTCCAACGGCACGCGTCCGCTGGGGCGCTTCATGTGGAACTTGATGAACGGCCGCGCGATGTTCGAACGCGACAGATCGCTGGTCTGCAACCGCTCCATTTCCTTCTTGCGCGACTGCACCTGGCTGGCGCGCGTACCGGCGCTGAACTTCTGCACGAAGTCCTGCAACTGGGCAATTTTCTTCTGCCGCTGCAGGTTGTCCGCTTCAATCCGTGCGCGCACCTGCGTCTTCGCCAGCACCATGTCGTCGTACCCGCCGGGGTAGGTGATGATCGTCTCGTAGTCGATATCGGCGATGTGCGTGCAGACGCTGTTCAGGAAGTGGCGATCGTGCGAAATGACGATCAGCGTGCCCTTGTAGCTGTTCAGAAACGACTCCAGCCAGTGCACCGAATCCAAATCCAAGTGGTTCGTCGGTTCGTCCAGCAGCAACGCTTCCGGGTTGCCGAACAGCGCCTGGGCCAGCAGCACGCGCACCTTCTGGCCGCCTTGCAACTCGCTCATCTTGCGCTCGCTCACTTCGTCCGGAATGCCCAGACCCTGCAGCAAAATGGCCGCGTCGGAGTCGGCCGAATAGCCGTCCTCCTCGCCCACAACTCCTTCCAGTTCGCCCAGCCGGATGCCGTCTTCGTCGGTCATGTCGGCTTTGTCGTAAAGGATCTCGCGCTCCTGCAGCGCCGCCCACAGCCGCTTGTTGCCCATGATCACCGTGTCGATCACGCGGAACTCATCGTAGGCGAACTGGTTCTGGCTGATGACGCCGAGCTTGCCGGGCTTGAAAACATTGCCTTTTTGCGGTTCCGACTCCCCGCTCAGCAACTTCATAAACGTCGATTTACCGGCGCCGTTGGGCCCAGTCAAACCGAAGCGGCGGCCCGGCTGGAACGCGGTCGTCACTTCTTCGAACAGAATTTTTGCGCCGAAGCGCATGGAGACATTGCTTACAGAAATCATTCCGATATGGTCTTTATGGGGAGAAAAAGGGGGAGAGTGCGAACTCTCCAACCATTATAGGGGCGTTCAGGAACGCCCGCCCACAATCCCTTTGCCCAACTCGAACCGCCGCCCCACCTGCGCAATCGTCATCCGGTCCGCGCCCAGCCCCATCAGCTGCCGCAGCCGCATCGTGGACTCCACGCCCGTGCAGTGCGCCGCCAGAAAATACTGAATGCCCAACGGCGCCAACTGCTTCGCCGTCCATGCCAGCTTCTCCTCGTTCGCATCGAACAAATGGAACCCGCCGATCACCGCATGCACCGGCGCCTCCCGCACCACCTTCCGCGCGTACGTCAGCGTGTTCACAATGCCCGCATGTCCGCAGCCGCTGACGACAACCAATCCCTGCGCCGTATCAATCACCAGCGCCTGGTCCTCCGGCAGCGTATCTTCCCCCTCCGCGCCGTCCATCCGCACCCTCGTCGCCCCCGACCAGTTCCGCTCGTTGTGTACCCGCGGCACCGGCCCGGTAAGCCACGCCCCCGGCGCAATTTCGGTCGGCTTATCAATCTCCCGCAGCTTCGCGCCCGTCGCCTCGTACTCGCCCTTCATCAGCACGAAATCGTTCGCCGGCATCCGCGGCAGCAGAATCCCTTTCCCGCCAAACGCCGTCGAAATCGCCCGTTTATCCCGCCCCATCACATCGCGACGCAGCGTCACCAGCCCGCCCGTATGGTCCCGATGGTGATGCGTCAAAATCACATTCGGCACGCCCGCCAGGTCCATCTTCATCTCACGCAGATTGTTCAGCACCGTTTCCGGCCGGTTGCCCGTGTCGAACAGCGTGCGCACGCCGTCAATGTCCACCATCGCCGCGAACCCCCACTCGCCCGTGAACGAGCCCGACAGCATGGTCGACAACACCGTCACGCCAACAGCGCGCGCCGGCGCGGCGACCACACTACCGGCCAGTAGACTAAGCGCGCCCCTTCGCGTGATTGTCGAGGATATATTCACAAGCCCTCACTGTTAATGCCATCATCGTCAACGTCGGATTCGAACAGCCCGACGACACCCACGCCGCCCCATCGGTGACAAACAAATTGTTCATCTCATGCGCCTGGCACCACTTGTTCAAAACGCTCTTCTTCGCGTCCGTGCCCATGCGCGCCGTCCCGATTTCGTGAATACAGAACCCCGGAATGCTCGGCGTCTTCCCGGTCACCTGCACGTTCTTCGCGCCCGCGGCCTCCAGCATTTCCGCTGCCTGAATCTTCCCATCCGCCCACAGCCGCAACTCGTTGTCGCCCCACCCGGCATTGATCTTCAGAATCGGAATGCCCCACGCATCCACGCGCGTCTTGTCGATCTCCACGCGGTTCTCCTTCCGCGCCAGACACTCGCCCCACAGGCCAATGTTGATCCCCCATTGCCCCTTCCGCACGGCCTCTTTATACTCTTTCCCAAACCCCGGCGCGCCGAAACTAAACGACGGCGTCGACCCGCCCTGATACCCATAACCCCGAATAAATCCGTTCGTCGTCTTCTCTTTCACATTCCGGAACCGCGGCACGTAAATCCCGTTCGGACGCCGCGGTGGCCCGGCCCACGGCCGCGCTTCAATATCCGGCATCGTCCCCGCCGCCCCGCCCTGATAGATGTGGTCCATCAGGTACCGGCCCAGCGCGTCGTTGTCATTACAAATATTGCTATTCATCAACAGTCGCGTCGATTCCAGCGTCGACGCGCACAGCACGAAAATCTTCGCCCGCACTTCCCGCACATCGCGCGTGTTCCGGTCGATATACTGCACCGCGCTCGCCTTGCCGTCTTTCGTCAAAACGCGCGCCGCCACCGCGTCGGTCACCAGCGTCAACCGCCCCGTCGCCTGCGCGTCCTTCACCGTCGTAAACGGGCTCGAAAAATAGCTGTACGTCACGCAGCCCTGCTCGCACGGCCCGCAGAAATGGCACGCCTGCCGCCCGTTCAACGGCTTAGTCAAAATGGCCGTCCGCCCCATCGTCACCGTGCGCCCGAACTTCGCCTTCACCTTGTCGCGCAGAATCTGCTCGCCACAAGTGAACGGCATCGCCGGCTGAAAAATGCTATCCGGCAACTGCGACAAACCTTCCGCCAAACCGGAGATGCCAACGTACCTCTCCACCTTCTCGTAGAACGGCGTCAGCTCTTCGTAACTCACCGGCCAGTCGTCGCCATACCCATCGTGCGACGCCGCCTTCAAATCCAGATTCGACATCCGGTAGCTCTGCCGGCCCCACGAATTCGACCGCCCGCCCAGCACCCGCTGCCGGATCCAGTTAAACGGCTTCTCCTGCACATACGGGTTCTCTTTGTCGTTCACGAACCACTTGTAGTTGCCCTCACGGCAGGCATAACAGAGCCCCTGAATCGGCCGGTCCTGCAGGATCTTCGGCGATTGCCCCATCATCGGGTATTGCCAGCTCTGCTTGTGCTCCGTGAAGTCGCGCGCCGAAAGCTTCGGCCCCGCCTCCAGCATGGCGACCTTCATGCCGCCCTCCGTCAGGACCTTGGCCGCCCACCCCCCGGTGGCGCCGCTGCCGACCACGACCGCGTCAAAAATCTGAGTGTCACTGCCCGGTGCTTGGAACATCGTCGTGATTATATCGCGCGCGTCCCGGCAGGGCGTTTCTCTACAATCAGATATGGGCTTTGACGGACTGAAGATTCTCTCGCTCGAATCGCGCCGCGCCGAAGAAATGGGCATTCTCATTCGTAAACAGGGCGGCGAGCCCTTTATCGCCCCGTCCATGCGGGAGATCCCCATTGCCGACAATCCCGAAGTCCTTGCTTTCTACGAAGGCCTCCACGCGGGCCGCTTCGACATGGTGATCCTCCTCACCGGCGTCGGCACCCGCGCCGTCGATTCCATTCTTGCCCCGCACCACGGCCCCGGCGCCTTCGCCGCCGAGCTCAAGAAAATCACCGTCGCCCCCCGCGGCCCCAAGCCCCAAGCGGTCCTCCGCGAATGGGGCGTCCCCTGGGCCGTCTCGGTCCCTTCTCCCAACACCTGGCGCGAACTCATGGCCGCCATTTCCGGTCGCCCCGAACGCCGCGTCGCCGTCCAGGAATACGGCCGTTCCAATGACGATCTCCTAGCCGCCCTGCGCGCCCGCGGGTGCGACGTAACCCCCGTCCGCGTCTATCAATGGGCGCTCCCGGCCGACACCGCCCCCCTCCGCGAAGCCGCCCATCGCCTCGCCCGCGGCGAGTTCGACGCCCTCGTCCTCACCACCTCCATGCAGCTCCCCCACCTCGCCCAAATGGCGGACGAAGAACGCATCGCCGGCCCGTTTCGCGCGGCCCTCGAAAAACTCGCCATCTGCTCCATCGGCCCCACCACCTCGGAATCCCTCGAAGACGTGGGCCTCCGCGCTGACATGGAACCGTCGCTCCCCAAGATGGGCATCCTGATCAAAGAAGCAGGGGAGCAAGTGAGTGATATCATTGCCCGGAAGCGAGGGCATTGATGCAACGACGTGACTGTTTCCGGCAACTGATGGGCCTGGTGGCCACCTCCCCCCTGTGGGCGCAAAACGATGACGTGATGGGGCCCGTCAACATTCACGAATTCGAAGAAGCCGCCAAGCGCAAAATGCACCGCTTGGCGTACGATTTCATCGCCGGCGGCGTCGAGGACGAGTACACTCTCCGCGCCAACCGCGAAGCCTTCGGTCGTGTCGCCATCCTCCCCCGCGTCATGGTCGACACCACCGACGTCTCCACCGAAATCGAACTCCTCGGCCTCAAGCTCAAATCGCCCATCATCATCGCCCCCACCGGCGGCAAGAATCTCGTCCTGCAAAATGCCGATGAACTCGTGGCCCAGGGCGCGCTCGCCCGCGATACCCTCATCTGCTCCGCCACCGGCGTAAACAAACTTCTCCAGGACGGCAAGCCGCTCAAGTGGTGGTCCAACACCACCGGCCACTCCAATAAGTCCCAAGCCGTCAACTATGCCAAACGCGTCGAGGACGGCGGCGGCAAAGGCATAGTCGTCACCGTCGATAACGCCTACCAGTCCAACCGCGACCGCAACAACCGCAACCGCTTCGACTACGGCTACATGCAATCCGGCGTGCCCAAGGACGCCGAAACCCGCAAGCCGGTCAACCCCGCCCGCGCCGCCATGTGGGGCCCCCATACACCCAACATGACCTGGGATTACATCGGCTGGCTGAAGGGTGCCACCAACATCCCCATCATTGCCAAAGGAATTCTCCATCCCGAAGACGCCGCCCTCGCCGTCAAGAACGGTGCCGACGCCATTTCCGTCTCCAACCACGGCGGCCGCCAGCTCGATGGCGCCATGGGCTCGCTCGACGCCTTGCCCGACGTCGTCGACGCCGTCGGCGGCAAAGTCCCGGTGCTCATGGACGGCGGTATCCGCCGTGGCGGCGATGTCTTGAAATCGTTGGCCTGCGGCGCCCGCGCCGTCCTCGTCGGCCGCGCCCCGCTCTGGGGCCTCGGCGCCTTCGGCCAGCCCGGTGTGGAACGGGTGCTGCAACTGCTGACCGACGAAACCCGCCTCGCCATGGCGCTTGCCGGGAAACGCCGCGTCTCGGAAATCGATCGGACCATTGTGCGGAGAATGACCCAGTGGCGCTAGTGCTCCTCCTGTTCGCGGCCTTGTCCGTCTTCGCGCAGGAGCACCGCTGTGCCGCGTGCCACGCCGAAACCGTGGCCGACTTCCAGTCCCACAAACACGCCAAAAACAACATGGACTGCGGCATATGCCACGGGGCCAGCGAGAAGCACCGCACCTCGGTCGGCAACGTACCGCCCGATCAGGTGGCCGCCCCGTCGGAGGTCTCCAAGCTCTGCGGCAACTGCCATCTGGCCGAAAAGCAGCAGTACGAACAAAGCCCCCACGGCCGCGCCTACACCTCGGAAAAAAAGGTGAAAACCGCCAACTGCAACACCTGCCATGGCCACCACGCTCTCCGCGCCTGGGCCAAGCAAGTGGAAAACTGTCAGCGCTGCCACTCCACCCTCCCCGCCTCCTGCAAAGCGCAGCCCGCCTCGGTCAATACCCGCGTGGCTTGCATGAGTTGCCACGCAAGGCATACGCTGGCTGTTAGCAGCCGGTAATTCCATGGCGCAAAAAAAGAGTTTCGCGCGGATGGTCGGGGAGTATTCCAATCTCGCCTTCATCATCCCGTCGTCCCTGCTGGTGGGCTACGCCATCGGCTACGGGCTCGATAAGTGGCTCGGCACCCACTACTGGTACATCGTCTGGCTGCTGATCGGTATCGTCGCCGGCATGATTGACGTGGTGAAGAAGGTGATGGGCGATTTTCAGAAGGACCAGGATGCCGGCGGCGGAGAAGACTGACGCCTTCGCGACTCTCGTCGCCCGCCTCGGCCGCTGGATCCTCCTCACCGGAGCCCTCGCCCTCCCGGTCACCCTCTTCTATTGGGGCTGGCAAGGCTCATTAGCCTTCGCCCTCGGCAACATAGCGGCTTACTTCAACATGCGCTGGCTCGCCAAGGCGCTGGCCGCCCCCGCCTCGCCCTCCACGGCGCTCCTCGTCATCCGCTTCGCTCTGGCTGGCGGGGCGGCATATGTTATCCTGGAAACATTCGGGATCAGTCCGCTTTTCATCATCGCGGGCCTTCTCACGGCCTCTGTCGCCGTCATCCTCGAAATCCTCTTCCAACTCCTTTATGCACGAACATGAACTCTGGGTGACCGCCCTGTTTAACGATCACCTGGCGGGTGTCGCCAACGCGATTCTCACCGCCGTAGGTCAACCGGAACAGGCCCGTCCCTGGGCGAACTATATGACGATGCAGCTCGTCGTCGCGGCGTTTATCGTCGTCCTCTTCGCCTTCCTCCGTCCCAAACTTTCCATGGACCGTCCCGGCGGCCTGCAGCATGCCTTCGAAGGCATCCACGGGTTTCTGGACGACCAGGCGCACGACAACATCCACCACCATCACCGGAAGTACCTGCCCTTCTTCGGCACCATCTTCCTGTTCGTCCTGTTCGCCAACCTCATCGGCATCATCCCGACCTTCGAATCGCCCACGATGTTCCCGCCAGTCCCGGCCGGCCTCGCGCTCGCTGCGTTTCTTTACTACAACATCCAGGGCTTCGCCGAAGGCGGCATCGGCTACCTGAAGCAGTTCGCCGGCCCCAACATGGGCTTCGGTTTCATCGGCAACACGCTGATGGCCTGCCTCATGATCCCCATCGAAATCGTCAGCCACTGCGCCCGGCCCATCTCGCTCACCATTCGTCTCTTCGCCAACATGTTCGCCGGCGAACAGGTCACCCTGGTGTTCCTGAGCATGACCTACATCCTGGCCCCGGTCCTCTTCATGGGCCTCCACGTTTTCGTATCTTTCGTGCAAGCCTACGTTTTCGCCCTGCTGACGATGATCTACGTCGGCGCCGCCACCTCGCACGACCACTAAATTTCATACCGGCATTAACCCGCGCCAGTGTGAGCCTTGCTCCCTCCCAAGGGCTGCACCGAACCACCTCCTGAGCGCAATTCATAACCACAAGGAAAAGCATCAACAATGTTCACCCGTCTTTCGCTCCTCGCCATCGTGCTCCTCACCGTTGCCTCGCCCATGTTCGCTCAGGGCACCAACAACGGTGGCGGCATCGTTCTCACCAACGCCTTCTCCATGGCCCTCGCTTCCGGTCTCTGCGCTCTCGCCCAGGGTAAGGCTGTTGCTGGCGCCGCCGAAGCCATCGCGCGCAATCCTGGCGCCGGTGCGGTGATTCGTGGTCTCGGCCTCCTCGGCCTGATCTTTATCGAATCTCTCGCGCTCTACACCCTCGTCATCATCTTCGTCAAAGGCTAAGCCTTTCCGAGTTCGCCTCAAAGGGCGCGGCGTGCCAACCGGCCGCCGCGCCTTTTGCATTCAGAGGACCTCCACCATGATCAAGCTCCAAGGCATCTACCCGCCCATCGCCACCCCCTTCAATCACGAAGGCGACCTCTACAAAGCCAAGGTCCAGCACAACATTGAAAAGCTGAACATCGTCAACCTTTCCGGCTACGTCGTCTGCGGGTCCACCGGCGAAAGCGTCATGCTCACGGCGGAAGAGAAACTGACCATGTTTGAGTGGGTGGCCCAATACGCCAAGTCCGGCAAACAGCTCCTCTGTGGCACCGGCGTCGAAAGTGTCCGCGAAACCGTCGACCTCACCAACAAAGCCGCCGACATGGGCTATGTGGCCGCCATGGTCCGCACGCCCCATTACTACAAGAACCTGGTCAACAACGTCGACGCTCAGGTCCGTTACTTCCGCGCCGTCGCCGATCAGACCAAAATCCCCATCATGATCTACAACTGGCCGCAGGCCACCGGCGTCGATATCGCCGCCGAAGCCGTGGTCATGCTCAGCGAACATCCCAACGTCGTCGCCATCAAGGAAAGCTCCGGCAACCTGGAAAAGCTCATGAAGATGATCCGCGAAGTGAAGACCGGGTTCCAGGTCCTCTCCGGCAGCGCGCCCACGCTCTATCCGTCGCTTAAGGTCGGTGCCGTCGGCGCCGTTCTCGCCTTCGCCAACGCCGCGCCTTACGCCTGCGTCACCATCTGGGAAGCCTTCCGCACCCGCGAAGAGGAAGCCGGCATGGACTGGCAGGGCCGCATTGCTAACCCCGCCAACCTCGTCACGGTCAAATATGGCATTCCCGGCCTCAAATATGCCATGGACCTGAACGGTTACTACGGGGGCATCCCTCGCCTCCCGCTCGTCCCCGTCTCGCCCGCCGTTCGCCTGGAAATCGAAGCTGCCTTCGACGGCATCAAAGGGTAGCTTAGCCCTTGGTCACCATGTGGCCAACGATGTCCAACCGCGCATGCGTCCGGCCCTGCTCATTCGGCAGAATGCAGACCTGAACCAGTAACTCTCCGCCGCAAACGTTGAAGGGAATCAGCGTCCATGTACTCGATCCGCCGATCTTCGTCGTGAAGCTCGCCCCGAAGATCGTCGTCGGCGTCGATAGTCCCATCGTGCCCACTTTGTCTTCGATCATCGTCTTCAGGTTCCCGATCACCATGTTCGCCAACTCGGCGATCGCGTCCAGAACCTCGTCGTTCACTTCGTCATATTCGGCCATCAGGAACGCGCCCGCCAGTTGCCGCGCCACTTCCGGCCGGCAAGTCAGCGCCCCGGTGCCAATCCACGGCCCGGCCATGCCGATCAGCGCCACTACGCCATCGCTCTCTTGCAACGGGTGGCCGATGATGCGCGTCTCGCCCGCCTCCACCGCGCAGCCCAGCATCATGCCGCAAACGTTCTCGACGGAGCTCTTGATGCCTGTCTCCACCAGTTCCTGCATCTCTTCAGTCGTCATGGTTCGCCCTCCGTTGGACGGTTCATTTAAACCAGGCCTACCAGCTTCTCTTTGATCTGGTCGGCCGTAAACGGCTTGCGAACGTAGCCCGCCGCGCCAAGGTCCACCGCCTCCAGCACCTTCTGCTGGCTGCCCTCTGTGGTAATCATTACCACCGGAATCGATTTCCACGCCGCATTCGCACGGATCTGCGTCAGCAGCTCAATTCCATCCATGTTCGGCATGTTGATGTCGGAAAGGACCAGGCCCACATGGTTTGCCTTTAAGCGCTCCAGTGCCTCAATTCCGTCTCCGGCTTCCAGAATCGTCCCGAGCGGGATCTCCGTTTGCGCCAACACCCGCTGCAAAATCTTGCGAATCGCGGCGGAGTCGTCAACGATGAGTACGTCCAATGCCATGGGGTCTCTCCCTATTTCTAACGCGCCGCCTCTTTATCCATCAGCCGCGCTATGTTTCACATTTCGTCCACCCCAAAAGTTTTATGAACAATTTTCCAATCCCCAAAACGTGATAGCATTCGCCCCGAGTGCTTCTT
>CAMATG010000063.1 GCA_945860645.1 Candidatus Sulfopaludibacter sp. SbA3
ATTACGGCGCATTATGATCACGATGGGCCGGCATTTAACTTGGGCGCGCTATTTCCGGGGGCGGATGATAACGGGAGTGGCACGGTGGGGGTGGTGGCGCTGGCGCATGCGTTTGTGAAGGCTGGGGTGAAGCCGCGGCGGTCTATTCTGTTCGCGATTTTTGCGGCGGAGGAGCGGGGGTTGCTGGGGAGTTATTACTATGCCAGCCATCCGTTGCGGCCGCTGGCGGGGACGCGGGCGGTGATCAATTTCGACATGATCGGGCGGGATGAGCAGAAGAGCACGCAGACCGATGGGCTGATTGAAATTGCCGCCGATACTTCGAACGAGATGAATCTGGTGGGGGCTTACTACAGCCCGGAGTACGCGAAAGTAGTGGAAAAGGCCAATGAACACGTGGGTCTGCGGCTGAACAACAAGTGGGACATGGAGCCGGCGTTGAACGTGTTTTTCCGTTCGGACCAGTATCCGTTTGTGTTGAAGGACATTCCGGCGATGTGGTGGTTCACGGGGTTCCATCCGGATTACCACCAGGTGACGGATACGGTGGACCGCATTAACTTTTCGAAGATGGTGAAGATCTTGAAGCTGGCTTATCGAAGTACATTGGACTTTGCGAACACGGCGACGCCGCCCAAGTTTGTGGCGGTGACGAAGTGAAGTGGCTACTGTTTGTTGGCCTGACGGTGGCGGCGCAGGACGTGGACACGTTCGTGCAGCAGAACGCGGCGCGGCTTCTGCCGAAGGCGGCGCGGGTGCGGTTTGCGTTGATCGGCGATCAGGAATACACGCCAGTGCAGGAGAAGCTGTTTCCGAATGTGATTGACGCCATGAACAAGGAGCGGCTGGCGTTTGTGGCTCATGACGGGGACATTAAAAACGGACGGTCGGCGTGTGATGACGCGACGTTTGCGAAGCGGCTGGCTGGGTTCAACCGTTCGGCGAATCCGTTTATTTTGACGCCGGGGGATAACGATTGGACCGATTGCGGGCGAAAGGAGGCGGGGGTTGGGGATCCGCTGGAGCGGCTGGCGAAGGTGCGTTCGATGTTTTTTCCGGCGGGGAAGTGGACGCTGGGGAAGCGGCCGTTGGCGGTGTTGAGCCAGAGCCAGACTGCGGGCTTCGCGCCGTTTGTGGAGAACCTGATGTGGGCGAACGGGCCGGCGCTGTTTGCCACGCTGCACATTGTGGGGACCAACAATAATGCTGGCGTGGCGAAGGAGTTCGGGCCGCGGAATCAGGCGAATCTGTTTTGGCTGCGGGCGGCGTTTGCGATGGCGAAGAAGCAGAAGTTTCGCGGCGTGATGCTGATTATGCAGGCTAATCCGCGGTTCGACGCGAAGAAGCGGGCGGCGGGTGACGGGTTTGCGGAGTTTGTGGCGTTATTGGAGAAAGAGACTGTGGGCTTCGCCGGGCAGGTGGTGTTGGTGCATGGGGACAGCCACTACTTCCGGATTGACAAGCCGCTGGTGCCGGCGCTGAACAATCCGGATGGGGCGCGGCTGGAGAACTTCACTCGCGTGGAGACGTTCGGGCCGCCGGATGTGCATTGGATTCGGGCTACGGCGGACGCGAAAGATCCGATGGTGTTTCAGTTCGAACAGCGGATTGTGGAAGCCAATATTCGCAAGCGTTAGCGCTGGTAGAGCGTGAAGCTCTGGTTGGGGAGGAAGGTGTGTTGGCCCACCTTCTTCCAGCCCACTTTGGCGAGTTCGGCGGCGATCTTTTCGGGGGAGAAGCGGAAGGCTTCGGGCGGACCCATGGGGCCGCCGGGGAGCCAATCGATGATGGCGAGGCGGCCGTCCTTTTTCAGCGAACCGGCGAGGGCGCGGAAGTAGGCTTCGCGGGCGGGGATGTGGTGGAAGGTGTCGACGATGAGGATGAGGTCGACGGGTTCGGGGATGTTCGCGGAGTCGGGCTTGGCGACGACGCCGGTGACGTTTTTGAGGCCGGCTTTCATGGCGCGGTGGCGGGTGTAGTTGACCATGGATTCTTCGATGTCGACGGCGAAGACGCGGGCGACAGCGGGGGATAGGCGGACGGTGAAGTAGCCGGTGCCGGCGCCGATGTCGGCTACGGTTTGGGTGGGTTTGAGTTGCAGGGCGGTAATGACTTGCGAGGGCAGTTGCCATTTGTCGCGGGCGGGATCGTCGAAGTTCTTGGCCCAGAGTTCGGCGTCGTCGAAGCGGCGGTGCATGTGGTCGGCGGCGGGGGGCTGGGCGAGGGCGAGGAGCGGGAGGAGGAACAGGAAGGCTTTCATGGCTACCTCCATTTTGCATCTGGGCGGCGGAACGCGGAGAATGGTGCCATGGCAAAACTCACGACTCTCGCGGCCGGTGTGCTGGCTGTTTCTCTTGTCTTCGGGATGCAGGCGGGCAAGCAGCCCGCGTGGACGGCGGGCGCGAAGGTGGCCCCGGTGGCGGTGGGGCAGACACCGAACTCATCGGCGTTTGGGGATAAGGTCTACTTTGCCGGGCAGCCGTCGGTGGCGGATTTGGCGGAGTACAAGAAGCTGGGCGTGAAGACGGTGGTGAACCTGCGCGCGGCAAGTGAGATGGAGAAGCTGGGTTTTGACGAAGCCGCGGCGGCGAAGGCGGCGGGGATGAATTATGTGAATGTCCCGTTCAGCGGGCAGCTGCCGGCGGATGGGGAGTTGGCGAAGATTTATGCGGAGTTGAACAAGGCGGGCAATGGGAAGGTGTTGTTGCACTGCGCGAGTTCGAACCGGGTGGGGACGGTGTGGGCGATCTTCCGCGGTGGGCAGCATGGGCTGGCGCCCGAGGCCGCGCTGGCGGAGGGGAAGGCGGCCGGGATGAAGGCGCCGGCGTTGGAGAAGCAGGCGCGGGAGAAGCTGGGGGCGAAGTAGTTATTCGCCGATTGTCACCTTCTTCATGTTGTCTTCGGGGAGGCGATCGATCAGGAGTCGCATTGGGTCGATGCCCGCCTTTTCCGGTTCCTGGTCGATGGTGAATTTGTACTGGCCCTTGCCGGACTTCATTTGCAGACGCTCGCGGTGGAGGACCTTGCCGTAGCGCTGGTCCTTGGCGGGTTTGGCGAAGGCGCCGATATCGATGAAGTCGTCGACGGGCACTTCGGTTTCGTTGCCTTTTGCGTCTGCTTTGAACTTCTTCGTTTCGACCTCGATGGTGACTTCGAACTTGCCGTTGGGGAGTTTCTTCGCCTTGGCGAGGGTGGTGCGATTGCCGAAGAGGGTGATGTCTTCGAAGAGATCCTTGATGATGTAGCGGAGGTTTTCGGGGGTCTCTTCGCGGAGGGCATCAACGAGGTCGTGGGACGTGGGGTAGGGCGCCTGGGCGTAGGCGAATTTCTGGACGAGTTTACGGAGGGCGCGATTGACGGCGTCTTCGCCGATCATCTCCTTCAGGTAGTACATGACGGCGCTGCCCTTGCGGTAGTGGATGTAGCCCTGGCCGGCTTCGACGGTGAGGATGGGGCGTTCCTTTAAGAGTTCGCTGCCGCGGGAGCGGAGGAAACGATCCACTTCGTATTCGAGGAACTTGCGCATGGTATCGCGGCCGTACTCCTTTTCCATGACCATGAGGGCGGAGTATTGGGCGAGCATTTCGCTGAGCGCGGTGGCGCCTTGCATGTTGGCGCCGATGACCTGATGGGCCCACCACTGGTGCGCCATTTCGTGGGCGACGATGTAGTAGACCATGTCGATATCGTCCGGCTTTTCCATTTTGGCGATGAAGCCGACGGACTCCGAATAGGGCATGGTGCCGGGGAAGGCCTGGGCAAAGCTGGCTACGCGGGGGAACTCGATGATGCGGGCCTGTTTGTGGGGGTAGGGGCCGAAGTTCTTGGTGAAGTAGTCCAGTGACTTCTGCATGGACTTCATCATTTTGGGCACGTTCCAGGTGTGCTCGGGATGGTAATAGACTTCAGTCTTGACGCCGTTCCACTCTTCGCGGGCGACCTGGTAGGAGGCGCTTAGGAAGGAGTAGAAGTTCATGGAGTCCTTGTCGAGTTTGTAGTGGAAGTGGCGGCGGTTGCCTTCGGTCCATTCACGGAGCAGGGTGCCGGGGGCGATGGCGATTTGATCGGGCGAGGTGGTGATGCGGGATTCAACAGAGACCCAGTCGGAACTGTTGGACAGGTAGGTGTTCATGCAGTTGGCGGCGCAGTTGCGCTCGAGCGCGGGCATGAGGTCCTTTTCGGGTAGGCCGCGTTTTTTGCGGTCATTGCGCTGGGAGAGTTCGCCGCCGGATTGGTAGCCGATGTCTGGGGCGATGCCGTTGTTGAAGAACGTTCCATTCTGGTTGATCTGCAGGCCGCCGGTGGAGTTTTCAATGCCCCTGGGTTCGCGGATGGCGGTGAAGCGCATGTGGCGGGTTTCGCCGGGTTGCATGGGCGGGTCGAGCTTGTAGATGTGGTACTTCAGGCGCTTGTCGTCTTTGTCGAGTTTGGCGCCATCGACCTGGATGTCGTAGTCGTAACCGCGGCTGGTGAGGAGGTGCAGTTCGGTGATTGGGGCCGCATGTTTATTGACGATGAGCTGGTCGGCCCTAAGGATCATGGCGCGGCGCTCGGGGTAAATGTCGATGTCGTATTGAATGGCGGTGACGCGGGGCTGGGGGAGGTTCTGGAATTTCTTGTAGGTCTTTTCGTAGTCGGCGCGCATGTTCAGCATGGTTTCCGGGCCGATGATTTCGTTGCGAATGGCGGTGTTCCAATAGAGCCAGCCGCCGAGGGCGGCGAAGAGCGCGGCGAAGGCGAAGGCGGCGGTTTTGAGCTTTGGGTTGAAGGCGGCGAAGCGGCGGGCGAGGGAGGTTTCCTTGCCGCGCGGCCAGAGGGCGGAGGTGATGGTGGCGAGGAGGAGAGCGGCGGCGGCCCAGTAGGCGGTGAACCACCACCAGCCGGAGAGGAAGGGCGCGTGGCCGTAGAAATCGGAGTAGATGAACTCGGGGCGGGAGGGGTAGCGGACGAGGCGGGTGGCGACGTTGAGCGGGGCCCAGATGGCGCCGTTGGCAATGAGAAAGGCGACGAAGGCGAAGTAGCCGATGTATTTGTTGGGCGAGAGGACGTGAATGAAAAACGCGAGGACGGCGAAGAAGACGAAGAGGGAGAAGTCGTAGAGGAAGAGCTCTTCGATGTAGAGGCCGAGCTGGTAGCGATGGTACCCGTAGGCGGCTTGCACGGCGATGCCGGTGAGCATCAGGACGGCGTGGAGGAGTGCGAGGATGCCGAGGAGGGCGAGGAATTTGGAGAGATAGCGGGTCCAGGAGGGGTGGGGCGTGACGTCTTCGATTTCATCCATGCGGGCGTCGCGTTCGCGCCAGACGAGGACGCCGGCGTAGTAGGTGACCATGGAGACGGTGAAGAGGTAGAGGGTGCTCTGGATGATGTTGAGGATCCAATAGGTGACCGGGTAGGTGCCGTTGCCGTAGCCTTCGCGGGCGTTGAGGATGACGTTGGGGATGGTGTTCAACAGGGCGGCGACGAGGAGGACGATGAAGGACGTGGTCTTGACGAGGCCCCAGAATTCGAAGGAGAGAAGGCGGCGGAGTTGGGACCAGGCGGAGTTGGTTTCGTAGTGGACTTCGGGGAGGGCGACGGCGAGTTGGGGGGCGGATTCGGCGATGGGGGCCTGGCCTTTTTTGACACGGTCGGAGAACGTGAAGCGCCAGGCGGTGAAGGCGAAGAGGCCGATGCCGACGGCGAGCCAGAGTAGGCGGTTCCAGAGCATCATGCCGGTGAGGCCGAGGGAGAGGGAGTTTTTGTCGGCGACGGTCCAGTATTTGGTGAGGATGGAGTAGGTGCGTGCGCCGAAGGGGTCGAGCAACATGCCGAGGGCTTCGTTGTCGAGGTCCTGCGTGAGCGTGTCGGCGACGGTGTAGGCGACGATCAGGAGGAGGGCGCCGATGAAGGAGGTGACTGTGCTGCGGGTTAGGGCTGCGATGCAGAAGATGACGGCGGAGATGAAGAGGGTGTTGGGGATGGCGCAGACGAGGATGGATTTGCCGTGGGCGGCCCAGACGATGGGGCCCCAGCGTTCGGCATCGACCCACGGCATGTAGGCGGCGAGAATGACGCCGAGGCTGATGCCGAGCATAGGGATGACGGAGACGGCGGCGGCACCGAGGAAGCGGCCGAGGAGGAAGTGGAGCTTCTTGATGGGCGTGGAGAAGATGAGCTGGCTGGTGCCGTATTGGAAGTCGCGCGCGGCGGCGCCGTTGACGAAGGCGGTGGTCATCAGGAGCGTGAGCACGGCCATGATGGAGTAGAAGTTTTGGATGACGTAGGGGGCGTTGCGGAAGGTGTTTTCAAGCGCCGCGCCGATGGTGACTTTGTCGGAGCTGACGGCGGCGAAGACCATGGTGCCGACGATGAAGGTGAAGATCCACACCATCATGCCGCGCAGCCAGTAGCGGGCCTCGAAGGAAAAGATGTTCCAGATCATGGCTAGTTCAATCCGCCGATTTTGGCAAAGAAGACGTCTTCGAGGCTGGGGCTGGCGGGGGTGAATTCGGCGTCGAGAGGCGTGTCGGAATAGACGTGGATGAGCGGCCGGCCGGCGACCATTTTGTTGGAGATGACTTTGTATTCGGCTTCGAACTGGGGGAGGTCGGCCTTGGCGATTTTGCGGCTGTAGATGCGGCCTTCGAGCGATTCGACGGCGGCTTCCGGGCCACCTTCATAGAGAACGCGCCCTTTGTGGATGATGGCCATTTTGCTGCAGAGTTCGAGGACGTCCTCGACGATGTGGGTGGAGAGGATGACGATCACCTTTTCGCCCACTTCGGCCAGCAGGTTGTAGAAGCGATTGCGCTCGCCGGGGTCGAGGCCGGCGGTGGGTTCGTCGACGATTAAGAGTTGGGGGTTGCCGATCAGCGCCTGGGCGATGCCGAAGCGCTGGCGCATGCCGCCGGAGTAGCTGGCGAGGGCTTTTTTGCGGTGTTCGAAGAGGTTGACTTTGTTGAGCATGGCGTCGACGAGGCGCTTGCGTTCGCCGGAGTTGGTGACGCCTTTGAGGAGGGCGAGATGATCGAGCATGTCGACGGCGGAGATGCGGGGGTAGACGCCGAAGTCCTGGGGGAGATAGCCGAGGCGTTGGCGGATGGCGTCGCGGTTTTTAAGCACGTCGATGTCGCCCAGGGTAGCGCTGCCCGAGTCGGCATCCTGGAGCGTGGCGATGGTGCGCATGAGCGTGGACTTGCCGGCGCCATTCTGGCCGAGGAGGCCGTACATGCCTTGCGGGATGGAGAGTGTTACGTTGTCGAGCGCTTTGACGCCGTTGGCATAGGTTTTGGATAAGTTCTGTATCAGTAGTTCCATCGAATAGTCCCCAGATGATTGTAGGAGAATAAGGACCGTGTTACGACGAATGTTTTTGAGCGTTCCCGTGTTGGCTGCGCAGGCGCCAACTCCCCCACGTGTGATTGCGCATCGCGCGGCGCATGCGGGTCATCCGGAGAACTCGTTGGCGGCGGTGCGGGCGGGGATCGCGATGGGCGTGGATTATGTGGAGCTGGACGTGCGCACGGCGGCGGATGGGACGTTGGTGTTGAAGCACGACGCGCTAGCGGTGGGGGACACGGGGTTGGCGCGGTTCGACGAGGCGTTGGCATTGTTGGCGGGGGCCAGGACGGACTTATATCTGGACTGGAAGGCGGCGACGGCGGAGGCGCTTGCGGGGAGCCTGCGGCGGCATGGGATGACGGGGCGGGCGGTGGTGTACGGGAGCGTGGAGAGGCTATCGGCATTGCAGCTGTTGGAGCCCGCGGTGCGAGTGATGCCGGAGGCGGTGTCGGTGGAGCATCTGCAAAAGACCATGAAGACGCTGCATCCGCGAGTTGTGGCGTTTGACCGGCGTGACTTCAGCGATCCGGTGATTGCAGTGGCGAAGGCGGCGCAGTTGGACATTTACGTGGACCGATTAGGGGTGGATGACAACGAGGCCGCGTGGACGGACGCGATGCGCCGCGGGGCGACGGGTATTCAGACGGACAAGCCCGAGGAGCTGATGGCCCTTCTCCGCCGTTACAAACGGGGATAGTATATGGGCATGCAACGTCGCAACTTACTCAAGACCGCCGCCGCCGGCCTGACCATTCTGAAGAGCGGCACCCTGCGTGGACAGAACGCACCGAGTAATAAATTGAACATTGCGCTGGTTGGTGTGTGGGGGCGCGGGACGGCGCACTACAACACGATGCGCGATGAGAACGTTGTTGCCATCTGCGACATCAACGATCTGCGAACGAAGGAAGCCCTGGCGCTGTTTCCGAAGGCGAAGACCTACTACGACTGGCGTCCGATGTTGGACCAGAAAGATGTGGACGCGGTGATCATCTGCACCGCGGATCATCACCACGCGTTCATCGCCAACTGGGCGCTGAACCGGAACAAGCATGTTTACTGCGAAAAGCCGCTGGGGATTTCGGTGGAAGAGGCGCGGACGGTGCGCGCGAACTACCTGAGCCGGCGGGCCAAAGTGGCCACACAGCACGGTACGCAGCGGCACGCTTACCCGAACTTCGAGCGGTTGCGGGAGTTGATTCTGGACGGGGCGATTGGCGAGTTGAAGCGTGTGCACAGCTGGGACGCGCGGCAGTTGCCGCGGCCGGGGTATCCGAAGGCCGAAGGGCAGCCGCCGGCTTCGCTGCACTATGAACAGTGGATTGGGCCGTCGCCGTATCATCCGTACAGCCCGCAGTATTTCGGCGGGTCGGCCGGGTTGAACTGTTTGTTCTGGAATATGTACCGCGACTTCGGCGTGGGGCAGATGGGCGACATGGGTGCGCACACGATGGACCTGGTGTGGAACGTCGTCGATGGCGGCGCGCCGACGTCGATCGATATCGACCGCGACGTGAGCGACAAGTACAATCCGGACATTTGCCCGGTAAAGCTGAAGGCGCACTTCATGCAGCCGGCCAACAGCTGGCGCGGGCCGATTGAGCTGGTTTGGTATCAGGGCGGGTTGAAACCGGACGCGCCAAAGAGCTACGTCAATTTGGCGAACGTGGGGAATGGTGCGATTTTTGAAGGGACGAAGGGTTCGATCTTCGCCGACTTCACGACGCGCGTGATCATCCCGAACAACGACGACGGCGACCTGACTTATTACAAGCGGCGCGACTCCGGTAACTTGATTCCGTTGATTCAGGGCACTGGGCAGCAGACGCAGGCGCAGGCTCCGCGCGGTGGTGGCGGCCGGCCCGGTGGCGGGCGGCCGAACGCGGCGGCGCTGCCTCCAGGCTTCACGGCGCAGCCGAATGCGGCTCCGACGGCGACCGGGTTCCCGGACATTCAGATGCTGGACGGGAAGGTGCCCGCGGCGCTTGGGCTACCGAACACGACGGTGACGGCGATGGTCGAGAATCCGAATGCGCGGCGCGGCGGGGATGTCTTCCAGTTGGACTGGATTGATGCCTGCAAGGGGAAGAATGACAAGGTCGTGAACGGCACGAGCACGAAGACGCACTGCGACTTCGACTATGCCGGCACGATGATTGAGCAAATGCTGCTGGGCCTGGTGGCGCACCGCGCGGGCAAGAAGCTGGAGTACGATCCGGCGACGGGCCGCGTGACCAACATGAACGAGGCGAACGACTACCTGAAGCGCACCTATCGCCCCAACTGGACGCTGAACGGTTAGAGGTCCTTCAACAACCACTGTACGGCGCGGCGTTGCATCTTCGTATGCTCGCCCGCCCACAGTGCGTGGATGGTGTGGCCGACGGCGGTGAAGACGACGCGGCCCTTGCCGTAGTCGTAGGCCCAGCCGGCGACGGATTTTGTGCCGTGCTTGTCGAAGGTGAGGCCGTCGATGTTTTCGGCTTCGAGAATGACGTGTTTGGGATCTTTGTCGTATTCGACGTAGTGCTGTTCATCGTTGGTGATGAACGGCTTCAGACCCTGCGTAATGGGGTGCGCATTTTTGGTGGCGCGGACTTCGAAGGGGCGCAGCGGGGGATGGCCGATGTAGGCCCCGCCCTGCACGTCGCGGTAGGTCTTGGACGAGAGCGAGACGTGGCTGTTGTTGTGGAGCGAATAGAAGCCGTTGCCGGCTTGCACGAACTCCTTCAGGGCGACGGCTTGTTCTTCTTTCAGCCACTGGGCGGGCTTGGGTTCCGGGAAGTCCTTGCGATTTTCGAGGCCGGCGGCGTAGGCGGTGTAGGCGTCTGGGCCGAGGTAGCCGTCGGGCCAGATCATGCCATCGCGGAGGCAGAGGAAGAGCTGGTAGCCCTTCAGTTTGGCCGCGGTAAGTTCGTCGTAGTGGATGGTGTAATCGACGGCGAGGTTCATGCCGTCGAAGACTTTGTTGAGCCCGACGCGGATGTAGTCGGGGTTATGATAACGATCGCCGATTAGGGCGAGGACGCGACGGCGGGGCTGCGCCGAAGCGCACCCCGCCAACACGCCACCGAGGAAGGTTCGGCGGTTTACCATTGGACGCGCCCGACAATGACGTGGTGCATACGCGCCGTTCCGATGTCGGAGAAGCTGCCGCGCCCGATACCGGCAAAACGGCCAAACTGCGCCAGGTTCTGCACGTTATAGGTCGCGCCCGGATCGGCCAGCTGCGGCTCTTTCGTGGGGTTGTTGCAGTCCCAACGAATGCTGAACCGCAGGTTTTCCTTCACCTTGAAGTCCTTCGAAATCGACAACTGCGTCCAGCGCAAACCGGGCGACTCCACCACATTCCGGCCCATCGTGCCGGGCGTAAAGGGCGCCGGGTAGGCAAACGCCGCGTTGTTGAAATAGTTGTTCTGCGCCGCCAGCGGGAAGCGATTCGCGCCGATGGTGTAGTTATCGACGACCATCTGTTCGGCCGGCAGCACAGCGTTCGGCCGCACCATACCCGGCAGGTACCGGTTCGGGCTTCCCGCCGCCGTAACGTTCACGGGAGGGCCGCTCTGGAAGGTCTGTGTCCAGGCGAAGTCCCAGCCGCCGAAGGCGAGGTCCTTCAGTCCGCCGCTGCTCATGAACTTGCGGCCTTTGCCGAAGGGAAGTTCATAGGTCATCACGCTGACCAGCCGGTGACGGATGTCGTAGCTCGCCCGGGCTTTTTCCAGATTGCGGTTATAGAAGGTGATGCCGCTCCGTCCGCCGTCGTCGTCGCCGTCGTTCAGCGTCTTGCCCAGTTGATAGAACGTGTTCAACGTCATGCCCTGCGCAAAGCGCCGCTCGATGCGGAACGTGCCCGAGTGGTGCGAATTGTGGCCATAGTTCGCATAGTGCTGAATGGACCCGAACTGACGGAAGGGCTTGTAGTTCTGGGTCGCATTGAAGATCGTGTTCAGTGTCGCGGGGTCGCGGGAGATATCCAGCGGCACCACGTTCATATCCCAGTTGTTCAATAGCCCGACGCCGGAGGAGCCCTGGTAGATGGTCTCCATCAGCCAGGTGTTCGACAGCTGCACCTGGAATCCCTGAGACCACATCAGCACGTAAGGCGCGCGCATGTTCGGGTCAAAGTACGACGCGTTGCGGCCGCCATAGTTGGTTCCCTGGAAGGGCACGCTGCCATCGGACGAGCTCGGGAAGCGGATGGCCCCCGGTCCCTCGGAGAGCAGGAAGGCATGGCGCGGGTCGCCCGGCACCGCCTGCACGTTGGCCGTCGCCACGTACTCTTCAAAATTCTGGCCCAGCCCGTTGGTGAAGAGGTCCACAGAGTACATGCCAAGGCTGGAACGGCTGACGACACGCGGATGCAGGTTCCACGCCAGGCCCAGCCGCGGCTGGAAGTTGTTCAGATCGCGCTTCGCCAAATTGCCCTTGCCGTGAAGGATCGCGCCTTTCAGCCCGGTGAGCGGATCGGTAGCGCTGGGGTCGAACTGCGATTGCTGCCCGTGCTTGGTCGAGAACGGCGACTCATAGCTCCAGCGAACGCCCAACTCGAGCGTCATGTTCTTGCGCGGCCGCCACGTCGTCTGCCCGTAAAATGCCTGCGACCACCACTGGGGCAGCCACGTGGCGTTGTTCTGTTGGAACACGCCCTGGCCGACCGTTCCCAGCAGGAAGCTGGCAAAGGCGTTGCCCGTGTTCGGTGTGAACGGCAACTCTGTGCCCGCCATGCGGTACTGCCCGGAAGGCAGCGAACCGGCCAGCGAGTTGTACCGCGTGCGCATCAGTTCGTACCCGAACTTCATCGTGTGCTTGCCGGCCACCTTCGTGAAGTTGTTCTGGAAGGTGAAGTCTTCTGCCACATCGAGCGTCTTGCCGCCGGGCCCGAACCCATAGAACCGGCCGCCGCCGGGGTTTTGGAAGTCGGGGAACGTCTCATCGCTGACGCCCGGAATGCCCAGTTTCTTGGCCCAACCGCCGCCGAAGCTCTCCGGCACACCCAGGTTGACGCGCCGGTTGAAGCCGACCCGCATTTCGTTAATCGCCGTAGGGCTGAAGGTGAAGGTGTCCGAAATGGCAATGTTCCGCTGGTCCAACGGTCTGATATACACGTTGCCGTACAGCACCTCCGTCAGTTCGCGCACGGGTCGCTCCTCGCTCCGATGCCGAACGTGCGAGTAGCGCCCGAAAATGCGGTGGTTGACGCTGAACTGATGGTCGAGTTTCGCGTCGTAGCGGTTGAAGATGTAGCCGCCACCGGCGTTGTAGGTCAGGTTGTTTACCGGACCGCCAGGCTGAACTGTTCCTGCGTCAGATTGCTCCCGCCATGGTTTCAGTGCCAACACGTTTCGCGAAACAGGATTGAACATTGAGGCCGGAATTTGATTGTTCGGGAAGGGGTCGCGGGTCCAAGTGGTGCCGTTCTGCCGTGTGGTGAACGGGTTGTAGATCGGCAGTCCGCGTCCGCCAAAGCTGAAATTTCCCGCGTACATTTCCGGGCTCGGCACGCTGACGATGACCGTTTCGCTCAGCTTCTCATAGTGCTGTTGGAACCCGCCGAAGAAGAAGGTTTTGTCCTTGATGATCTTGCCCGATGCGGTGGCGCCCCATTCGTGATAGTCGAACTTGCCAGTACGCGGGAGCTGTTCCAGGAAGGCGCGATGAATCAATTTGCCGTTCGTGTAACGGTCTTCAATGTTCCCGTGAAACTGGTTCGCACCGCTCTTAAACACAACGCTCAACTGGCCGCCGGCCGAGTGGCCGAACTCCGCTGGCGTCCCCGTTGTCCACATCTTGAATTCCTGAATGGAGTCGAGCGACGCGATCATCGTCCGCTGGAAATCGCCCACCTGTCCGACCGCCGGCTCCTTGCCGCTCACGCCGTCCATGGAATAGCCGATCGCCCGCTGCCGTTGCCCGACGGCGTGCTGCCCGTTGATGTTCGTCATGCCCGGCATATAGAGCAGCACCCGATGCACGAACTTCTGCATCACCGGCAACTTCTGCACCACCGCGCCATCGAGGACCTGGCCGGATCCGGCCGTCTCGGTCTCCAGCAGCGGGGCCGATGCGTTGACCTTCACCGAGTCGGAAACGTTGCCCACTTCGAGGACGACGTCAATGCGAGGGGATTCGTTGATACGGAGTGTCAACCCGGTCTGCACAAATTTCTTGAAGCCCTGTGCTTCCGCGGTTACCTCGTAACCTCCGGAGGACAGATTCGGAATATAGTAGGCGCCATTGGTGTTGGTCAGCCCTTCGGAGGCAATCTGTGTGCCTGTGTTTCGGACGGTAATGCGAACACCGGGCACCACGGCGCCGGTGGAATCCGTGACGGTTCCGACGACGGTGGCCGTGCCGGTAGATTGCGCCAACATGGGCAGCGCGGCAAAAAGTAGGATTGCCAGACGAGACAACATAGTAACCTCCAAATCAAACCCGTTCCGCGCATTGGCGGAAGTGTTGTATAAGCGTGATGAATTTAAACGGCACGGTCAATCCAGCCGTTCAAAATAGTTGAACCTACGTGCGGGCTCCGGTCGCGAGCGGCTGGTAGCCCACCAGAAGGGAAAGCTCTGTGGCGGTCGCGCGCACGGCGGAGGCGAGCGAAGCAGACTGCGTGCGGTAGAAGCGCTGGCTGGGCATGGAGACACTGATGGCGCCAATCGTGGCGCCCGTCCAATCCCGCACGGCGGCGCCGACGCAGCAGGCCCCGCCGGCGCTCTCTTCCAGATCCAGGCTGTAGCCCTGGCTATATGTTTTGCGCAGTTCCGCTTCCAGCGCCACAAGCTGGGTAATGGTATTTGGCGCCGAACGCGGCGTCCCTTTCTGTTCGAGATAACCGAGCGCGACGTCGTGATCGATATTCGCCATGATGGCTTTGCCCAGGGCCGTGCAATGAGCGGCGGCGGTAGCGCCGAAGTTCGCCTTGAAGGGTACTTCGGCGGTGCAATCGAACTGGTCGGCGAGGAAGATGTCAAACTCCTGCGGGTCGAAGATCGCCAAGTGCGAGGTGGCTTCCACCTCTTCGGAAAGACGGGCGAGGAGTGGGCGGGCCGCTTCGCGAAGTTCGTTGCGCTGGAAAGCGGCGAGTCCGATTTTCATGAGGCCAACGCCCAGGCGATAGGTTCTGGTTTGCGGATTTTGTTCCACAAAACCGCAGTGTCTGAGCGATGCGAGGATGCGGTGCACGTCGCTGGGCAACAGGCCCGTGCGGCGCGCCAGGTCGGTCACGCCCAAGCTGGGACGTTGTCGGAACTCCCCAAGTATTCGGCAAACTTTGCTGATCGTAGTAGCGGGCTTCATGGTGCTGCCTATCCGGCCATAGCGGATGACCAGTGGGAGTATATAGTTCGTCAGGAGGGGCCGTCAAGCCCAAGTCTTGTCTCATACAAGATGAGCCTGAAGGAACAGGCGTTTCTCACACAAGATGAGCCTGAAGGCGGAGAGGTGGCGCAAGCTGGGGATTGATCATCAGCATGCAGGGTGGCGAGAAGTTGAGCCTGGAACAGATCCGGGCATTGTT
>CAMATG010000064.1 GCA_945860645.1 Candidatus Sulfopaludibacter sp. SbA3
GGCCTCCTCAAACTCGAAGACCCCGTGGCCAAATTCTTCCCCACCTTCACCCCCGGCGGCCGCGACAAAATCACCCTCCGCCACTGCCTCACCCACACCTCCGGCCTCCCCGACATGCTCCCGGACAATAACGCCCTCCGCCAACGCCACGCCCCCCTCTCGGACTTCGTCAACGGCGCCCTCACTACCCCACTCCTCTTCACCCCCGGCGCCCGCACCAGCTACCAAAGCATGGGCATCCTCCTCGCCGCCGCCATCATCGAAAAGATCGCCCGCCAGCCCCTCCCCCAGTTCCTCAAAGCCGAACTCTTCCAGCCCCTCCGCATGACCGCCACCAACCTCGGCAACAATCCCAACGGCGTCAAAATCCAGGTCGAACACGCCGACCCTCCCGGTGGCACCCCCGAAACCGCCTCCTGGGACTGGAACAGCCCCTACTGGCGCGGCCTCGCCGCTCCCTGGGGCGGCGCCCACTCCACCGCCGCCGATATCACCAAACTCCTCCAGGCCTTTCTCCACCCCACCGGCACGCCCGTAAAGAAGGAGACCGCCCGCCGCATGACCACCAACCAGAACACCGGCCTCGACAAACCCTACGGCATCGGCTGGGCCATCGTGCCCCCCGGCTTCGGCCACGGCGGCTCCACCGGCACCTCCTGCTGGGCCGACCCCGCCAAGGACGCCACCTTCGTCCTCCTCACCTCCCTCCCCGCCAAAGTCTCGCAAAAGCCCATCATCGACCCCGTCGCCAACGCCATTCGCGCGGCTTTGTGACCCCGGTCACGTTCCCAAACCGGAAACCCGGCGCATAATCAGGGCATGACCACCGCTGCCTCCTACACCTTCGTCGCCAACGTCGATCCCGCCGCGGTCGTCCCCGCCAGCGGCATCCTCTCCCGTACCCTCCACAACGACGATCAGAACAAGGTCGTCCAGTTCACCTTCGCCCCCGGCGCCGAGCTCTCCGCCCACACCGCCCCCTTCCCGGCGTCCATTTACATCGTCCGCGGCGAAGGCACGCTCCAACTTGGCGACGACACCCACGAAGTCAGCCCCGGTGCCTTCGCCCAGATGGCCCCCAAGCTCGAACACGCCATCCGCGCCCGCACCGAGCTCGTCATGCTGCTCATCATGAACAAAGGAGCCCGGTCATGATCAACATCCGCTCCGCCCCGCCATCGGCGACTCTCGACACTCCCATCGATCACCTCGGCGCCTGTCATCGCCGCATCGAAGAGCGCCTGCAAACTCTGGAGCGAGTCGGCCCCCATCTCCTCGACCGCACCGCCGAAGCCCTCACCGCGCTCCAAGCCGTCTTCTGGTTCTTCGATTCCAGCGGCGCCACCCACACCGCCGACGAAGAGGAGAGTTTCTTCCCCCGCCTCGCCGCCAACCTCACCCCGGAGGAGCAGCAGTTCCTCTACGAACTGGAACGGGAGCACGCCCAAGCCGACGCCATCTACGACAGTCTGAAAACCCACGTAGCCCAACTAACCAATCCCCCCACCCCGGCCGAGGTGACCCGCTACAACGACCTCGCCGCCGAGCTCTGCACCCTCTACCGTAAACACATCAAAAGCGAGGACGCCCGCTTCCCCGCCATCGCCGCCCGCATCCTGACCCCCGCCGACCTCGACGCCATCAGCCAGGAAATGAAACACCGCCGCAACCTGTAGCCAGCGCCCCTGGATATAATGGCCTTCCGCCCCTATGTCCACACTCCACAACTTCATCGCCGGAAACTGGGTCCCTTCCGCCTCCGAAAACACCCGCCCCATCTACAACCCCGCCTCCACCGAAACCCTGGCCACCGTATCCCTATCGACGGCCGCCGAGACCCACGCCGCCATCGACGCCGCCCACCGCGCCTTCCCCGCCTGGCGCCGCACCCCGCTCACCGATCGCGTCCAATACCTCTTCCGCCTCAAAGCCCGCCTCGAAGAGGACTTCGAAGAACTGGCCAAAACCATCACCCTCGAATGCGGCAAGACAATAACCGAATCGAGAGGCGAAATGCGCCGCGCCATCGAAAATGTCGAGGTCGCCTGCTCCGCCTCCGTCCTCACCCAGGGCCTCTTCTCCGAGGACATCGCCCAGGGCATCGACGAGTTCACCATCCGCCAACCCCTCGGCGTCTGCGCCATCATCGCGCCCTTCAACTTCCCCGGCATGATCCCCTTCTGGTTCCTGCCCTACGCCCTCGTCGCCGGCAACACCGTCATCCTCAAACCCTCCGAGCGCGTCCCGCTCACCATGACCCACGTCTTCCGCATCCTCGAGGAACTCCGCCTCCCGCCCGGCGTGGTCAACCTCGTCAACGGCGCCCGCGAAGCCGTCGACGCCCTCCTCGATGACGCCCGCGTCCAGGCCATCAGCTTCGTCGGCTCCTCCGCCACCGCCCGCTACATCTACGCCCGCGCCGCCGAAAACGGCAAGCGCGTCCAGTGCCAGGGCGGCGCCAAAAATCCCATCGTCATCGCCGCCGACGCCCACCTCGAATCCACCGTCCAAGTGGTCGCCGATTCGGCCTTCGGCTGCGCCGGCCAACGCTGCCTCGCCGCCTCCATGGCCGTCCTCGTCGGCGACGCCCGCGCCCCCTTCCGCGACTCCCTCCGCGATGCCGCCGCCTCCCGTATCACCGGCTTCGGCCTCGACGCCGTCCAGATGGGCCCCGTCATCTCCGCCGAAAGCAAGGCCCGCATCGGCGGCCTCATCGCCACCGCCGAGCAGGAAGGCGCGCGCGTCTCCGTCGACGGCCGCAACCCCCGCATCCCCAGCTTCGACAACGGCTACTTCCTCAAGCCCACCATCCTCGAAGGCCTCCCGCTCGATAGCAACGTCGCCCGCACCGAGATCTTCGGCCCCGTCCTCAGCCTCCACGAAGCCGACGACCTCGACGAAGCCCTCGCCATCATCAACCAGGGCCAATACGGCAACATGGCCTGCCTCTTCACCGCCAGCGGCGACCTCGCCCGCCGCTTCCGTTCCGAAGCCGACGTCGGCAACGTCGGCATCAACGTCGGCGTCGCCGCGCCCATGGCCATGTTCCCCTTCAGCGGCGCCCGCGGCAGCTTCTTTGGCGACCTCCACGGCCAGGGCCGCGACGCCTTCCAGTTCTTCACCAGGCAGAAGGTCGTCGTCGAACGCTGGCCCCGTGCCGTCTCCCGCCTCTTCTAAAATCTCCAGGAGCACCCCGTATGTCCCGTCACGAATCCGCCTTTGAAATGGCCACCAGCGCCATCCGCTTCGGTCCCGGCGTCACCCGCGAAATCGGCATGGATCTCGCCGAACTGGGCATCCGCCACGCACTCGTCATCACCGATCCGTTGATGCGCGTCCTCGCCCCCGTGGCCACCGTCGAGCAGTCTCTCAACGACGCCAAAGTCGCCTACACCCTCTTCGACCGCGTCCGCGTCGAGCCCACCGACGTCAGCTTCAAAGAGGCCATCGCCTTCGCCAAAACCATCGACTTCGACGCCATCATTGCCGTTGGCGGCGGCTCCGTCATCGATACCGCCAAGGCGGTGAATCTCTACACCTGCCATCCGCCCGAGGACTTCCTCGACTACGTCAACCCACCCATCGGCAAAGGCAAACCCGTCCCCGGTCCGGTGAAGCCGCTCTTCGCCATTCCCACCACCGCCGGCACCGGCAGCGAAACGACCGGCGTCGCCATCTTCGACCTAGCCCACCTCCACGCCAAGACCGGCATCGCGCACCGCCGCCTGAAGCCCACGCTCGGCTACCTCGACCCCGAGAACACGCGCACCATGCCATCGGAGGTCGCCGCCGCCACCGGGCTCGACGTGCTCAGCCACGCCATCGAATCCTACACCGCCGTCCACTACACCGAGCGGCCCTACCCCGACCGTCCCATCCTCCGCCCGGCCTACCAGGGCAACAATCCCATCAGCGACGTCTGGTCGCTGCAGGCCCTCCGCATGGTGGGCGATTACATCACCCGCGCCGTCGAGGACACCTCCGACGACGAAGCCCGTTCGAACATGATCCTCGCCTCCGCCTACGCCGGCGTGGGCTTCGGCAACGCGGGCGTGCACCTGCCGCACGGCATGTCGTACCCGGTCTCTGGCATGGTGAAAGGGCGCGGCTACAAGCAGGCCGGCTACCCCAACCAGCCGGAGATGATCCCCCACGGTTTCAGCGTGATCCTGAACGCCCCGGCCGTCTTCCGCTTCACCGCCGGCGCTTGTCCGGAACGGCATCTGGTGGCCGCCGCCGCGCTCGGCGTCGACACCTCCAACGCCGCCCTGGCCGATGCGGGCAAGATCCTGGCCGACCGCATCATCGCCCTCATGGAGCGCCTGAAGGTGCCAAGCGGCCTGAAGGCCCTGGGCTACAGCAGCTCGGACATTCCGGCGCTGGTCGAGGGCACGCTACCGCAGCACCGCGTGACGAAGCTCTCGCCGCGCCCCGCCAACACCGACGACCTCGCCAAGCTCTTCGAAGACACCATGCAGGTCTACTAGCCCTACTCGGGCTTGTGCGCCTTGCCGCCCCGGAACCTGTCGCGCTGCTCTTCGCTCAGCGCCGTGTTGAACGACGCCCCGAACCCCGTCGTCTGCCGGTACGGATAGCTCTTCCACGGGTCGCGACCCTCTATGCGCGGGTCCCCGGTGGTCTGCAGATCGGTCTCCAGCAGCCCGCGCAACTGGTCCAGCGCCTCCTTGTGGGAGCCGCGCTGCGCCAGGTTGTGCTCCTGGTCCGGATCGGACGCCAAGTGGTACAGCTCCTCGCCTGGCCGCTTGGCCACGCACAACTCCAGCTCCCGGGCGAAGCGTTTAGCGTTGGCCGGATCCAACATCTCGTCCTTCACCGGCGCGCCATCGATGTCCCCGTGGAAGGTCTTGTTGCTCGACACAAACTCCGGCCCGCCGGTCGGCCAGCGGTCCGGCTCGAAGTTGCGGATGTACAGAAAGTCCCGGGTGCGCACGCTGCGCATCGGGTAGCCGTTGCCATCGGGCCGGCACATGGTGTGCCGCTCCATCCCCGCCAGCACGTGGCCGCGGGCGACGTCGGTCTTGCCATCAAGCAGCGGTAGCAAGCTGCGCCCCGCCGCCCCGTTCAGGTTCTGTTGCCCGGCCGCCGCCAACAGTGTGGCGGGAATGTCGACGTGGCTCACCAACGCGCTCGCCGTCCGCCCGCCCTGCACCTTGCGC
This sequence comes from Candidatus Sulfopaludibacter sp. SbA3, assembly GCA_945860645.1. Taxonomy (GTDB): domain Bacteria; phylum Acidobacteriota; class Terriglobia; order Bryobacterales; family Bryobacteraceae. The sequence goes on from CAMATG010000064.1 coordinate 5,178, forward strand.
CCCCAGCGCATCGCCAGCGGCATGCGCAGCCCGCCGTCGTAGAGATTCACCTTGGCCCGCGGGAAGGGCATTCCGTTATCGGAGGTCACAATGATCAGCGTGTCCTCCAGCACCCCCCGCTCCTCCAACAGCGTGATGGCCTTGCCCAGTTGCTGGTCGTACCACTCGATCTCCGAATAGTAGGCGGCGAGGTCCTTCCGCGTGGTTTCGGTGTCGGGCAGATACGATGGCACCGTGATGCCGGCCAGCTTGCGGTCCATCCGGTCGCTGGCGTTCGGGTCGTAGACGCGGTGCGGCTCGGTGCTGCCGAACCAGAAGAAGAAGGGTTTGGCCTGATCGCCATCGGCCAGGAAGTCGGCGAAGTTGGCGGCATAATCCCGCTCATCGATCCCCGGCGCAACCTGCGAATGCTGCTTGCGGGAATTGAACTCCTTGCCGTTGGGGTGGCGTTTCATACCGGCGGCACGCCAGTCGCCCGGAGCCCAGCCCTTGCCGGTGAAGCCGGTGCGGTACCCGGCGTCTTCGAGCTGATGGGTGACCACCGGCATCCCGGCCGGCATGGTGCCGTAGAGCACGCCCGCCTCCCCAGCCTGCCACGGATAGCGTCCCGTCAACAGCGCCGTTCGCGACGGGGTACATGACGGGCACACCGAAAAGCTATGGGTGAACAGCACGCCTTCCTTGGCGATGCGGTCGAAGACCGGGGTGTGCACGAACTTGTCGCCATAGGCGCCGACGTGCGGCCACGACTGGTCATCGGCTACGACGAGGAGCAGGTTTGGACGCTCGGGAGCGCGGCGGGAGCAGGCAAGTGGCAGCACGGCCGCCCCAGTCAACAGGCCGCGTCGGGAAATGAGCATTGAGTTATGTTTATCATCTGCCGCGCTCCGCCGCAAATCCCCGGCCGTTTCATAATGGAAAGGTGACCCCAACACTCCCCGAAGATCAGGTGTACGCCGAAATTGGCGATGCCGGTTTTCACCGTTTAGTGGCGGCTTTTTACCGCCAAATTCCGGGCGACGACATCCTGGGCCCAATGTACCCAGCGGCCGATCTGGCGGGCGCCGAGACGCGCCTCCGCAACTTCCTCATCTTCCGTTTCGGCGGTCCGCCGACCTACATCGAAGAGCGCGGCCATCCGCGGCTGGGCATGCGGCACGGCCCCTTCGCCATCGATGCCGCGGCGCGCGACCGCTGGATGGCCATCATGAACAACGCCTTTGCCGAGGCCGCTCTGCCGCCCGCCGCCGAAGCCACGCTGCGCCCCTTCTTTGAACACGTGGCCACCTTTCTGATCAACCGCAAGGAGACCTGACCCATGTCCGACCCCCGCTACCCGATCGGCAAGTTCACCTTTGCCGGCCCGCTGACAGCCGATGAGCGTCTGGCGGCCATCGAGGCCATCGAGAACTGTCCGCTGGAGCTGCGCAAGGCGCTGCGCGGCCTTGCTGATGAGCAGCTCGCAACCCCCTACCGCGAGGGCGGCTGGACCGTGCGCCAGTTGGTGCACCACGTGGCCGACAGCCACGTGAACGCCTACTGCCGGTTCAAGCTGGCGCTGACCGAAGAGAACCCCACCATCAAGCCCTACGAGGAGCAGCTGTGGGCCGAGCTCGCCGATGGGGCCACGGCGCCCATCGGGCTGAGCCTGGCGCTGCTCGACGCGCTGCACGCGCGCTGGGGCATGCTGCTGCGGTCCCTGACCAATGAGCAGTTCGAACGGGGTCTGGTGCATCCCTCGAGCGGCCAGCACACGGTGGACTGGTTGCTGGCGATCTACGCCTGGCATGGCGATCACCACATCGCCCACGTCACCGAACTGCGCAAAGCCCGGGGCTGGTAAGTTTACACTTTGACGCGTGGATTGCACACCGGCCACGGGGCAAACCCGATGACCAGGGTGGTGCGATCCACGTAGATGTTCACGTCCTGCCCCTTGATTTGGAGCAGTTGGATGATGCCTTTGTCGCAACTCTTCACCTTGGCGCGCGTGATGGCGGCGACGTTCGCCGCATCGCTTTGCGGGCCCCAGTCGCGGAGGAACTGCTCCATCTTGTAGTCGCGGCATGGCGTCGCGTCGGTACAACCCCACAGCCCGTAGGCGGTCTTGTAGTCCTGCTTCCCGAGTAACGCCAGGAACTCCCGCACACGCGACTCCTCCTTATAATTCCGGAGGAAAAACCATAAAGCGCCGCCGACGACCGCGATGGTCAGAAGCGAATAGATGATTCGCTTCCACCGTTTTTCGCGGCGCGCATCGACGACGCCGTAGTTATCGAGATAGTTGTTCATGAAAGTCCCCCTCGCGGAGAACTTACTTGGCCGGGTACGCTTTGTTGTACTCGGCGGTTGCTTCCGCGGTAATTTCCAATGCCGGCTTGAAGTAGACGGCGTTCGTGACGTCGACCACCACATCCAGCGACTTTGCTTCCGACAGCTTCTTCACCACATCGTTCATGCGCACCGCGCTGCGGCCCAGGATGTCCTGGCGTTCGCGGTCCACATCACCCTGCAGATCTTCGGTCAGCCGCTGCAACTCGCGCTGCTTGCGCTGGCCCTGCACGTTCAGTTCCTGTTCGGCCTGCGGCGTGAGCTTGCCGGCCATGGTCTGCAATTGGCCCTGGATGGTTTGCAGTTCGCGCTGGAGCGCTTCCGCCTTATCCTGCCGGGGCTTGAACTTGGCTTCCAGTTCTTTCTGCGCCTTCTGGATTTCCGCCGTCTCCAACACTGCCTTTTGCAGGTTGATGATAGCCACCTTCACCTGCGCCGAAGCTGTGACGGCCGAAGCCAGCAACAGAGCCGGCAGCAGCATACGAACCATACGAATACCGAACATTTGACAGATCTCTCCTGATATCCCGCTAAGCGAAATCGATAAACACTAGATTATCACAAGCCCCTAGCGAACAAGGGCCTCTGCAAGGACGCGTCCCATCGATCCAGCGGGTACTTCCACCTCCAAAATAGTTGCGAGTGTGGGGGCGATATCGTTGACGGCCGCGGCCTGGTGGTAGCGACCGGGTTTGATACCGGCACCCATGAAGATGATCGGCACATGGGTGTCGTAGTTGAACGGCGTACTATGCGACGTGCCCGTGGCTCCGAACAGGTAGTAGGGCTCGAGGATGAGAACCAGGTCGGCTCCGCGGGCGGCGTTGTAGCCGTTGGCAACGCGGCGGCCGACCATGTCCTGTCCGGTTTGCCCGTTCAGTAACTGTTCCCTGGTATAGACACGGTAGACGTGCGGAAAGTTCCGGAGCACGTCGGCGGCGACGGCGCGGACCTGCTGCCCGCCGTACTGTTCCACCAGCGCCGGGTCCAGATAGAACTGCTCCGGGCTCTTGCCGACGTACCACTTGCCGGGGCCGAATTTGGCGGTGAGGGCGGTTTCGACGGCGGCGACGATTTCCTTGTCCTTCACGCGGCCGCCGGGCATTTTGCGGGCGATGTTGACTTCGGGGATTGGCGAGACGCCGTGGTCGGCGGTGAGGCCGACGAGGACGTTGCGCATGCCCACCTTCTTTTCGAGGTAGGCGAAAAGCTGACCGAGCGCACGGTCCGTCTTGATGGCCATGTCGCGGGCTTCGGGCGAATCGGGGCCGTAGGCGTGGCCGACGGTGTCGTTGGCGGAGAAGCTCAGGGCGAGCACATCGGTGGTGGCGTGCTGGCCAAGCTTTTCGTTATCGATGGCGAGTTGGGCCATCGACACCATGATGTCGTGGCCGAAGGGACTCTTTTCGACGCCATCGTAGTACATCGTATCGGGCTTGGACGTCATGGTGCGGAGCGGCGCGCCACCCCACTGCGGGGTCCAGGGTTTGCCGAGGAATTTGTCGGCGGGGCGGCTGGCGTTGTGGTCCACCACCCATTTGGGCAATTCCTTCATGTACCAGGTGCTGGAGACCCAGCTGCCGTTTTCGGAGGCGAACCAGTAGGCGGCGTCGGCCATGCGGCCGGGGAGGAGAATGGCGGAGCGGTCCTTTAGCGAGATGCCGATGGTCTTCGACTCGCCGCGGCCGGACATCTTGATTTCGTCGGCGACGGTGGAGACGAGCAGGCGTTTGGGAGTGGCGCCGACGCGGTTATCGCCCAGCATTTCGCTTCCCTCGTCGTTCACGGACGTGGTGATCTTCCCGATCTCCTTTTCGTACCATTCATTGGCGACGATGCCGCTCAACGCCGGCGAGGCGCCGGTAAGCATGGTGGCATGGCCGACGGCGGTGATGGTGGGGGCGTGTTCGTAGTTGGCGTTGGTGAACACGGCGCCTTGGGCGAGCAGCTGCGCGAGGCCGGCGTTGTAATCCTTGCGGTACTTCACCAGATAGTCGTAGCGGAGCTGGTCCACGGCAATCATAAGCAGCAGCTTGGGACGCGCGGGGGCGACAGGCGCCTGGGCCTGGATAGACGAAAGGCTCGCGAAGATCGCGAGCCCGAGGAAGATTTTCTTCATTGACTAGTCGAGCAGGACTGCTCCGGTTCCTTGAATCTGGTACATCGTCATGCCGGTCTTGATTTTGCTGGCATCGAATTTCTGGCCGCGTTCTTCGGCTTCATGCTTGGCGTAGGCGATGGCTTGTTGATGGTTGAGGTCGATCTTCTTCAGCACGCCTTCGGCGACGGTGTTCTTGCCGGCGGAGTTCTTGGGGAACATGATCTCGCCGTCCTTCACCTTGAAGCGGATGGCCTTTTCGCCGTCCTGGATCTGCATCCAGCAGCCCATCATCTGGCACACTTCCGTCACTTTGCCCTTTACCTGGACCACTTTGCCGACATAATTGTCGGGCGTTCCGAGGAGGGTGGCGACGGGCGTTGTTTCTTTCAACGTCAAACCCTTGCCGAACTTTTCCGCCGCGCAAAGGGCGGCCACACTGAGGGAGAGCAGAAGGAGTGTACGCATACCCTTATTATGCTTAAAATTTCTTACGGTAGCGTGAACACCATGAGCGAGTCGGAATAGGTGTTGTTGTATTTGTTGCCGCCACCGGCGGCGATGACGATGTACTGTTTGCCGGTTTTGGCGCTGTAGAACGTCATGGGGTTGGCATGGCCGCTGGCGGGCAGGCGGGTTTCCCAGAGCTTTTTGCCGGTGTCCTTATCGAAGGCGCGGAAGCGGCTGTCGTTGGAGGCGGCGATGAAGACGAGGCCGCCGGCGGTGACGAGCGAGCCGCCCAAGTTGGGCGTGCCGGTGGGGGCGATGCCTTTCTTCGTGAGCTCGTCATATTCGCCGAGCGGGATGCGCCAGCGGAACTCGCCCTTGTCCAGATCGATAGCGGTGAGGTGGCCCCAAGGGGGCTGCTGGCAGGGGAAGAGATTGGGATCCCAGAAGCGGGAGCTATTGGTGCCGACGCCGCGGTTGCGATAGGGCACCAGCGCGCCTTCGGGGCGGGGTTCCTGGCGGAAGACCATGCCCACGTCCATGGAGTTGACGTAGAGGGTGCGGGTCTCGGGATCGAACGAGGCGCCGCCCCAGTTGGTGCCGCCGTTGGTGCCGGGGAAGAGGACGGTCGTCTGCAGGCCGATGGGGGTGAAGATGGGTTTGAGTTGGGCGCCTTTCAGGATCTCTTCGCAGAACTTACGGGATTCGGGCGTGACGTTCGTCAGCTCTTCGGGCTTCATGGATTGGCGGGCGAAGGGGGGCGGTTTGGTGGGGCGGGGCTGGGTGGGCCAGGCGGCTTCGCCGGGCACGTCGGAGGCGGGGACGGGGGCCTCTTCGATGGGGAAGATGGGCTTGCCGGTGGCGCGTTCGAACAGGAATGTGTAGCCGGTTTTGGCGACCTGGGCAACGGCGTCGATGACCTTTCCGTCCTTCTTCACGGTGACGAGCGCGGGCTGGGCGGGGAGGTCGTAATCCCAGATGTTGTGGTGGATGGTTTGGAAGTGCCAGACGCGCTGGCCGGTGGCGGCGTTGAGGGCGACGACGGAATCGCCGAAGAGGTTGGCGCCTTTGCGGCCGGCGGCGTAGTAGTCCGGGGAGGGGCTGGTGAGAGGGAGGAAGACGAGGCCGCGCTTTTCGTCGAGGGACATGACGGACCAGACGTTGGTGCCGCCACGGTCCTTCCACGAGTCGCCGGCCCAGGTGTCGTTGCCGAACTCGCCGGGGCGGGGGACGGTGTGGAAGGTCCAGGCGAGTTTGCCGGTGCGGATGTCGAAGGCGCGGACGTCGCCGGAGGGGCCTTGCGGGTCGCCGTCGGAGACCCAGGCGCCGGTGATGACGAGGTTTTTGAAGACGACGGGAGGGCTGGTTACGCCGTAGCCGCGGTCGGGGAATTTATCGGCTACGCCGGGGCGAAGGTCGATGGAGCCGTTGGCGCCGAAGGCGGGGTCGGGCTTGCCGGTGGCGGCGTCTATCGAATACATGCGGCCGGCTTGGGTGCCGTGGAGGATGCGCTTGATTTTGCCGTCGGTCCAGTAGGAACAGCCGCGGGAGATGAAGAGATTGGCGGATTTGGTTTTGTCGATGTCGGGGTCGAAGGACCAGAGCTGTTTGCCGGTTTCGGGTTCGACGGCGACGACGCGGTTGAAGGGGGTGGTGAGGTACATGACGCCATCGACGACGAGGGGGGTGGTTTCGAAGGCGGTGCGCATGAGGAGGGTTTTGCCATCGGAGATTTCGCCGGTGTGGAAGGTCCAGGCGGGGGTGAGTTTGGCGACGTTGGCGCGGGTGATTTGTTTGAGGGGGGAGTATTTCTGGCCGCCGGGGTCGCCGCCCCAGGTGGGCCATTGTTGGGCGTGGGAGAGGGCTATCGTGGCGAGGAGGAGGAGGTATCGCATAGAATTTCGATGAGGTTGTTATATCACCACTGTCACGTTGTTTCGGCCCGTCGGGCGATTTGAGTTCGAGAAAAGTCAGGCCTCGGGGTTTCGGGCGTTTCCGCCACGGGTGCCGGAGCAGCCGATTTTCTATCCGGTGACGAGTGTGGAGTATGCGCGGCAGATTGCGCGGGATTGGAATACGCGTGGGGCCGAATCGGGGCATGTGGGGATTGTGCTGCAGTTTCGGGTGCCGGAAGCGGTGGCGGCGAAGTATCCGGTGCGGACGGTGGGGAACCGGGAACACGCGGAGTTGTGGGTGCCGGCGGAGGAGTTGGAGGCGCTGAACGCTTCGATTGAGGGGGTGATTGAAGTGGTTGAGATTTGGTGGGCACCGGCGGCATAACGAAAACGGCCGCCGTGCTGCGTTGCAGCATGGCGGCCGTTTTGGGGGATTGACCCTTTTGACTAGGGCTGCTTGTCGCGGGAGCCGCTGCCCTCTTTGGACACGCGGGTCTTGGCGCCTTCGATCTTCTTCTGCACCTTGGTAATGTCCAGGCCGTCGCGTTCGGCGGCGCTGGAGCCCTGCCAGGCGCGGACCGACTTCTCCCAAGCGGTGATGGCGTCCTTGTAGCGGCCCATCTTCAGGTACACGTCACCAAGGTGATCCTGGATGGTCGAGTCTTTCGGCACCTTCTCCGTTGCGGCTTTCAGGGACGTTTCGGCTTCGGCGTACTTGCCGAGCCGGAACTGCGCCCAGCCGAGCGAATCGAGATAAGCTCCGTTGCCGGGCTCCTGTTCCAGGGCCTTCTGGATCATCTTCTCCGCTTCGGCCAGTTTCACGTTACGGTCGGCGAACATATAGCCCAGGTAGTTCAGCGCGGCGGCGTTGTTGGGGTTGCGCTCCAACACGCGGCGGAACTCCTTTTCGGCATCGTCGAACTTCTTCTGGCGCTCCAACATGGACCCGCGGGAGAACCACACGCTCTCTCGCTCTTCATCGGTTTTGCTGAGCTTTTCGGCGGAATCGAGCGACTTGGTCATCTCGCTGTAGTTCTTCATGCGGTCGTGAAGCTGGGCGATCTGCAGGTGTGTTTCGCGATCGTTCTTGCCGTCGAGCATGGACTTCAGGTCGTCGATGGCTTCTTTGCCACGTCCCATTTCGACGAGGGAGGAGGCGCGGACGAGGCGGATCATCCGGTCGCCGGGGAACTTCTTCAAGGCCTCATCGGCTTCAGATACCGACTTCTGATACTCCTTGCCCTGACGCCAGGATTCGATGATCTGGGCCGAGGCGCGGGTGGCGGCGTCCTTGTCGAGTTCGCCCACCTCTTTGAACGCGCCGGCGGCTTCGCTGTACTGCGCGTTGTTGCGGTACAACAGGCCGAGGCGCTCCATGAGACGGGCGCGGTTCTTTTTCCCTTCCGCGCTGGAGGAACGGGTGGAGGCGTCGGCCAGCACTTCCTTCAACGCGCTGATGGCTTCGGGCAGCTTGTCCTGGGCCTCGTAGAGGCTGACGGCGTTGTAACGAACTTCGAGATTGGCCGGATCGGTTTCGGCTGCTTTCTTGTGGGCTTCCCACGCCTTATCGACGTGCCCGAGCTGCATTTGGAGCTGCGAGATGCGGAGCCAGGAGGCGCCGTCTTTAGCTTCCTCTTTCACGATCTCTTCGTAGGCGGCGAGCGAGCCTTCGAAGTCTTCCGCCTGCATGAGGATGCCGGCGTATTCGCGGCGGAGTTCGTTGTTCTCCGGCTGCATTTCAACGGCGCGCTTCAGCGTTTGAGCAGCGAGCTTGAACTCGCGCATCTGCTCATAGGCGGCGGCGAGCTGGGTGAGCGTGCGGAGATTGGGGCTCTTTTCGGCCACCTTCTTAAGGAGCTCGGCGGCTTTGGCTGTGTCGCCGACATCGGCGAGGACCATGGCGAGGCCGCTCAAGGCATCGATGTTTTCGGTATCGGTTTTGAGGACTTCCTCGTAGGCCTTCTTGGCTTCCACCGAGTTCTGCGCCATCTTGTAGAGGCGGCCGAGCATGAGCCAGGCGTCGGTATCGGCGGGTTCGATTTCGGTGATCTTCTTGTAGTGCTCGGTGGCCTGTTCGAGCATCTTCTGGTTCATGCCGCGCTGCTGGGGGTCGCCGATGAGGCGGGCGGAGATGCGGCCGAGGATGCGGCGGGCGGTGAGATCGTTGGGATTGGCCTTGAGGACGTCTTCGGACTCGCGGACGGCTTCGCGGAGGCGGCCGGTCTGGATATAGAGATCCGACAGTTCCTCGCCGAGGAAGCCGGCGTTGGGATCGTCCTTCATCGCCTTCTTATAGAAGTCGATAGCTTTGTTCAGGTATTCGGCGCGGTTGTTGTAGGTGGCGCCGAGGTCGGCATACAGATGGCCCATGGCGTAGTTGAAATACGCCGCCGATTTGTCGGAAAGCACCTTCTTGTTAGCCGCGTCGGCGGCTTGACCGAACACCGGCGTGCAAACGGAACCGGCGGCCAAGAGCCCCGTTCCCAACCAGCGTCCTATGAGTTTCCGATCCATTCTGTTTCGTCCTTCTCTGTAGACCAAGTTCGGTTACAAGCGAATTTGCTTCTTAGTATACGATTCCTGACGAGGGGGAACGGTTCCCTAAATCCCGCGGCGGTCTAAACTGGATAGCTGGCGATGCCTATTCCAGCCATTCTTGCCGTTGCCGGACCCACAGGGGCGGGGAAGTCTTCCCTGTCTCTGGCCCTTGCGGAACGCTTTGGGGGCGAGGTTGTTAATTTTGATTCGGTCCAGGTGTATGCCGGGTTCGATATTGGTTCGGCGAAGCTGCCGCTGGCCGAACAGCGGGGGATTCCGCACCATT
>CAMATG010000065.1 GCA_945860645.1 Candidatus Sulfopaludibacter sp. SbA3
TACTATGCGCCCTATGTGCCGCGTCCGTGTTTGCACAGGGTTTTAAGATTGAAAAGCTGGGTGGCGTGAGTACCGGCGTGTTTGACCAGGGGGCGGCGGAGATTGCCGCGTACGACCCGGCGACGAAGCGGCTGTTTTTCACGAACGCTTTTGTGCCGGCGATTGAGGCGATGGACATCTCCAATCCCGCGAAGCCGGTGGCGGTTTTCCGCATTTTCATCCCGGCGATTTATGGCAAGGTGGCCAATAGCGTGGCGGTGAAGAATGGCATTCTGGCGGTGGCGGTGGAGGCGGATCCGAAGACGAATCCGGGCAGCGTGTTGTTCTACGACACGACGGGGAACCTGCAGGGTGCGGTGCGCGTGGGCGCGCAGCCGGACATGATCACGTTTACTCCCGATGGGAAGTATGTGATGACGGCGAACGAAGGCGAGCCGAGCTTGAACTACAAGGAAGATCCGGAAGGGTCGGTGTCGATTATCGATGTGAGCAACGGGGTGATCGGTATCGGGCAATCGGCCGTGCGGACGGCGGATTTCAAGGCGTTTAAGAAGGAAGACCTGGATGCTTCCATTCGCATCTACGGGCGGAACGCGAGCGTGGCGCAGGATTTGGAGCCGGAGTTCATTGCGGTGGCGCCCGACTCGAAGACGGCCTTTGTGACGCTGCAGGAGAATAACGCGATTGGGATTCTGGACATCGCTTCGGGCAAGTTCACGAAGTTGGCTGGGCTGGGTTTTAAGGATCACAGCAAGGCGGGCAATGGGTTTGACGCGAGCGACCGGGACAACGCGATTAACATCGCCAACTGGCCGGTGTTGGGCATGTATCAGCCCGACGGGATTGCGGCGTTTCAGGCGAAGGGCAAGACGTGGCTGATCACGGCGAATGAAGGCGATGCGCGCGATTGGGGCGACTTTGCGGAGGAGGCGCGCGTGAGCACGTTGACCCTGGATGCGCGGGCGTTTCCGAATGGGGCCGCGCTGAAGGGCAATGCGCAGTTGGGACGGCTGACGGTGACGAAGTTCGGTGGCGACACCGATGGCGACGGGGACGAGGACCGGTTGTTGGTTCTGGGCGGGCGTTCGTTCAGCATTTGGGACGCGGCCGGGAAGCTGGTGTGGGATAGCGGCGACCAGTTTGAACGGTACTTTGAGAAGAACCTGCCGGACAACTTCAACGCCAGCAGCACGAACAACACGAAGGACGACCGGAGCGATAACAAGGGGCCGGAGCCGGAAGGCGTTGTTGTCTCTGAGATCAATGGGAAGCTATATGCGTTCATCGGTCTGGAACGGATGGGCGGCGTGATGGTTTACGACGTGACGGATCCGGAGAAGCCGGTGTTCGTGACCTACGCGTCGTCGCGGGACTTCAAGGGGAATCCGACGGCGGTGACCGGTGGCGATCTGGCTCCGGAGGGCATCCTGACGATTTCCGCGGCCGATAGCCCGACGAAGCAGCCGATGCTGGTGTTGGCGAATGAAACGAGCGGCACGATTGCGCTGTACGGGATCACGGCGCCGGCGGCGGCGACGGTGACGGAGGCGAAGATTGCGCCGACGGATCGGTCGACGACGTTGTTCGAGATGACGTTAGATGGGGCCGCTTCGGTGGGCACCGGGTTGACGTACAAGTGGAAGGTGAGCGGCGGTTCGTCGGGGATTTTCCCGGCGTCGGCTGATACGCCGAAGATCACGGTGCAGTTCGCGCAGGCCTATACGGACTATGTGATTGAACTGACAGTGACCGATGCCGCGGGGAATTCGAGCACGACTTCGCGGACTGTTTCCTACGTGGGGCGGTAGGCGGGTTTGGGGTGATTGGCGCACCGCGGGCGAGTTCCTGGTCTGGGGTACAGTCCTGTACCTCGGACTGGGGCAGTTGTAGTGGGGGTTCTGCCCGGACAGTCCCCGTGGGGTGTTCGCTACGTGGGGGCTCCGGACGTACTATTACTGCGCCTTCGCGTGCGCTTCGGCGGCGGCTTCGTCAATGTTGACGCGGGTTAGCAGGGCGAAGCCGACGACGAAGAAGATGGCCAGTGAAAGCGCCGCGAGGCGGTAGGATCCGGTCATCTGCAGGGCCAGACCGAAGACGAGGGGGCCGAGCCAACTGGTCCCCTTGTCGCTGATTTCGTAGAGGCTGAAGTATTCGGCCTCCTTGCCGGCGGGGATCATCAGGGAGAACAGTGATCGGCTGAGCGCCTGGCTGCCGCCCATGACGATGCCGACGAGCGCGGCCATGATGAAGAATTCCGTGGGCGTGGAGACGGAGACGTAGATGTAGACAAGGACGCCGGTCCAGATGACGAGCGCCGCTAGCACCGTGCGTTTGGCGGTGAATTTCGTGGCGATCCAGTTGAAGAGGAGGGCGCCGGCGAAGGCTACGAACTGGACCATGAGGATGGCGAGGGTGAGTTGCTCCATGGGCATTTTCAGCTCGTCGGAGCCGAACTGGCCGGCCATGGCGATGACGGTTTGGATTGCGTCGTTGTAGGTGAGATAGGCGGCCAGGAAGAGGAGCGTTTTGGGGTAGCGCTTGAGTCCCGTGATGGTGTGGGAGAACTGCTGGAAGCCGACTTTGAAAATGGATTGGCCGGGCGGGAGAGGGCGTTGGGCACCGTGGTTTTTGAGGCCCGCCATGGGGATCAACGTGAACAGCGCGGCCCAGAGTCCGGCGCTGCCCATGCTGATGCGGACGGCCATTCCCTTGGAGACGCCGAAGGCGGTGGCGTTGGAGAGAAAGGCGAGGTTCAACGCGAGCAAGAGGCCGCCGCCGAGGTAGCCGATGCCCCAGCCTTTGGAGGAGATATTGTCGCGCTCTTCGGGTGTGCTGATTTCAGTTAAGAAGGCATTGTAGACGACGATGGAGGCGCCGAAGGCCAGGTTGGCGATGAGGAAAAGGGCCGCGCCGAGCAAGTAATTCGAGCCTTCGACGAAGAACAGGCACATTGTTGCCAAAGCCCCGGTATAGGCGAGGACGCCGAGGATTTCACGTTTGCGGCGGCCGTAGTCCGCAATGGCGCCGACGAGGGGCAGGACGAAGACTTGTGTGAGGACGGAGAGGCTGACGAGGTAGCCCCAGAGGGAGCGCGGATCGATGGGCAGGCCGAAGGGGTGAATGAGTCCGTCTGGCCCGGCGGCGGATCTGGCGATGGCCGTTAGATAGGGCCCGAGGAAGAGCGTGACGACGGTGGAGAAGTAGGCGGAGTTCGCCCAGTCGTACATGAACCAGGCGCGCTGCTCGCGCTTTAGAGATGCTTGCGCAGGAAGGCCCATGCGATGTCTCCGCGCCATTCGTGGCCGCCGTCGAATTCCTGGAATTCAAAGAGGCCGTTGGGGGCGTAGTGGGTTTTGGCTTCGGCGGCGGCGCTGCGCACCATGTCGATGGGCAGGCCTTTGTCGTTGACGCCGTTTTGCAGTTGCAGGGAGCGCGGGGTGATGAGGGAGACGAGATCGGGGCCGGTCATGTCGAAGGGCCGGCCTTCGGGTTGTTTGCCGGCGGGCATCTCCTTGGTCATCGCTTCGCGGTCCCGGAAGGAGCAGCTGGCGATGCCGACTTTGATGCGCGGGTCGAGCGCCATGGTGTAGAGCGTGAAGTAGCCGCCGTAGGAGAGGCCGATCATGGCGACGCGTTTGGGGTCGACTTCGGGGCGGCGGAGCATGGCGTCGAGCGAGAGGGAGATGCGCATGGTTTCAACGCCCATGAGGCTGGTGCCGAGTTTGCGGAACTGGGCGTCCATGTCGCGGCGGACTTCGAGGGGGATGGGCGTGCCGTTGTCGCGATCGCGGAAGGGGTGCATCAGCGTGATGGGCGCCCAGACGACGTAGCCTTCCTTGGCGGCGCCGCGGATCATGTCTTTGTAGTTGCCGCCGCCTTTGAAAATAGCCAGTTCGGGGTAGCCGCCGCCGCCGTGTTTGGCGATGACGAGCGGGGCGGGGAACTTCGTGTTTTTGGGGACGAGATAGAGTCCGTACACGTCCATGTCGGGCGCGACGGGGACCCAGGCGCGGTAGTAGGTGGCGATGCTATCTTCGCCGAACTGCTCCAGGCGGGGCAGGCCCGGAGCGGAGAGGCCGGGGGCGGGATAGCCGAGGGCCTTCGCGAGTGCATTACCGCGCGGTTGGACGGGCGGTTTCTCATTTTCCAGGCGGGCCGCGAAGCGCTGGAACTGCGCGTAGCTCTCTTCGCGGTATTTGCGGGAGGCGGGGATTTCTTCTTCGAAAAATGCGGCGGTTTCGGCTTTGTAGAAGCGGACGTTGTCGAGTTCCAACCATGCCCGTTCCCCGCCGGGGCGGGCGATCTCGAAGGTCAGCATGGTGAGTTGGGCGAGGTCGAGTTTGGCGTCGAAGGGGATGCGAACGGTGGACCAGGCCGGGGTGGCTTGGAAGTTCGATTTCGTGGTTTGGATGCGGAGGGCGTAGGGGCCTTCGCCGCGGGCGTCGAATTCCACACCGGCGAAGGCGCGGGCGTCCATGGGTTCGACGGCGCCTTTGGTGAGGGGCAGATTCATGCGGGCGTAGGGGGCGTTGGAGTCCGAGAGATTGGCCGTGATGGAGAGGGCGTGATTGCCGGGGGCGCGTTGGATGCGCTGGTAGAGCATGGTGGTGCGGTCGTGGCCGGTGTCGGTGGAGTTGACCCAGCGGGTGTCGATTTGGCTGCGGTTGGCGGGGCCTTCGAAGTCATCGAGGAGGGCCGGGGCTGGAATGGCGGGGGTGGGCGTGGGGCCGTTGGCGCGGATGGCGGTGGAGAGGGCGGGGAGGTCGATGGGCGTGCCGGATTGGTAGACGGCGGCGACTTTATCGATGTCGTTGATGTTCTGATCGGGGCGGCCATCGATGAGGACAACGTCTGCGACTTTGCCGGGTTCGATGGTGCCGCGGGTTGCGTCGCGGACGGTTTTGGCGGCGTTGGAGGTGGCAGATTTGAGGGCTTCGATTGGGCCGAGGCCGGCGCCCGAGAGGAGTTTCAATTCGCGGAGGGAGGCCCAGCCGTGGTGGGTGCCGACGATGCCGGCGTCGGTGCCATTGACGATAACGATGCCGGCTTTGTGGAGGGCGGCCACGTTCTTTTTGAGAAGTTCGTACTTGGCGATGCGTTGGGCGCTGGGGGCGGCGAGCATGGGACGATTCTTGAGAGACGCGAGGGCGACGGGTTCGAGGAGTTGTTCGAGGAGCGGCTCGTTGATGTAGCCGGCGCGAGGTTCGTAGACGGCGGCGGTGGGGCCGTAGGCGACGTGGTTCTGCTTCATCAGGTGGATGAGTTCGTCGTCGACGGGTTGGTCCTGAATGCCGTGCATGATGGCGTCGACACCGGCGCGGGCGGCGATCTTTCCTTTGGCGAGAGTGACGGTGTGGGTAAGAACGGGGATGCCGGCTTTGTGGGCATCTTCGACGATGGCCTTCATGGTTTCCAGCTCCATGCTGGTCATGTCCGGGGCCTGGGCGTAGCGCCAGCCATCGGAGAAGATCTTGATGACGTCGGGCTTGTAGGGCAGGACGCGGGCCATGGCGGCGTGGGCCTGTTTTGGGGTGAGAACTTCGTTGGTGAAGAAGTCGCCGCGGCCGCCTTCGACGCCGTGGCCGCCGGGGGTGCTGAAGCGCACGGCGAAGTGGACGCGCGGGCCTTGCCACTTGTTTTCGGCGAGCAGGCGGCGGACGGGGGCGTACGTTTCCGGGTAGGTGCCGAAGTCGGCGACGGAGGTGACGCCGGAGCGGAGATAGGCTTTGAGATTCTTGCCCCAGTCCTGGCGCGAGCCGCCGACGGTGGGGTAGTTGACGTGTGTGTGGAGATCGAAGAGGCCGGGGAGGAGGAGCTTGCCGTCGGCGTTGACGGTGGTGGTTCCGGCGGGTGTTGGGAGGTTGAGGCCGATGGCTTCGATTTTGCCGTTGTTCATGAGCACGTCGGCACGGCGGGCGGGGGCGCCGGTGCCATCGAAGACGAGGCCTCCTTTGAGGAGTACCGGGGCGGCGGTTACGGACAGGGCGAGGAGAAAGAGCGCGAGTTTCACTTCATACAGGATGGCGCAAACGGCGGGCGATTAGGAGGGCAATGCCGAGGGCGGTGAGGGCGAGGGTTATGGGTTCGGGGACCTCGGCGTTATTGGGGAGGGCAACGATTTCGATGGAGTTGGCCGGGATGTTGAGGGCGAGGGCGGGGAGGCCGGTGGCAGCGCCGAATTGGCCGACGCCGAGCGAGACGCGCCAGGAGGTGATTTCGAGGCCGGCGGGAATGATGTAGCTGAAATTCGTGGAGAGGTTATCGGTGAGGCCTTCGGTTTGCCAGTTTGTACCGTCCATGTATTCGGTGTAGAAGTAGCCGCCGTTGGTGCCGAACCCGCCTTGGACGTAATAGGGCAGGCCGTTTTCGGGGTTGGGGGAGATGGCGAAGTTGAAATGGACGGCGACTTCGGTATCGACGGCGAAGGAGCCGGAGGCGGTGCCCCAGGCAACCATGACGATGTAGGGATCGTATTTGCCGCCCTCCATGGCGACGGAACCATAGAGCTTTTGGGTGGCGATGCCGTTGGTTTCGGGAAGTTGGGCGGCGGAGATGCTGCCGATCTTTCCGGTGCCGTCGAAGTTGAAATAGTTCGACATGCCGTCGAAGAAGCCGGAATTGGGGTCAGGGGCGTTGAGAATGACGCCGGCGTGGGCGCAGAAGGCGGTAAGGAGGAAAAAGAGTGCCGGTTTCATGGTTGTTGGTGCGAAATCGGCAAATGGAATTGATCATTGCTGCCGATACACTGGTAGTCGGTCTTCATGTTGTCTTTGTCCCGATTTCTTCCGGAGCTCTTCGGAATCTTTCTTGTACTGGCCTGTCACCGTGCGTGGCTGGCGTGGTTTCCATCCTGGCGACGATGGATATTGGCGAGTGCGGCGCTGGGAGTGGGCGGTCTGCTTTTGAATCTTCCGCTGGTGTGGAGTCTGCTCCCGCCGGGGCCGGTGTTTACGTGGACGCGCGGGGCGGTGATCCTGTGGGGGATTCTGGCATGCGGTACGACCGGTGCGATGGTGCTTTCGCGCTGGATGGGGCGAGGGGAGCAGCCCACCGATCCGGGCCGGCGTGGAGTTTTGCAGACGGCGCAATCGGCGGTGGTGGCTGCCCCGGCGCTGGCGTTAGGGTACGGCACGTTCGTGGAGCGGCGCTGGCTGAAGCAGGTGGAAGTGAATGTGCGGGTGCCGGGGCTGCCGAAGGATTTGGACGGGGTACGGATCGCGCAGTTGAGCGACATCCACATGAGCAGCTTTCTATCTCCCGATGAGTTGGCGGCGGCGGTGGATATGGCCAACGAGTTTCGTCCGCACCTGTCGGTCGTGACCGGGGACCTGATCACGCGGGACGGGGATCCGCTGGACAGCTGCCTCGTTGGGTTGAAGCGGCTGAAATCGGACGCGGGCGTGTATGGGTGTTTGGGGAATCACGAGATTTACGCCAATTGCGAGGCCTATGCGGCCGAGCAGGCGGCACGGCTGGGGATGCGGTTTTTGCGAGGCGAGGCTGAGACGCTGCGGTTCGGACAGGCGCGGTTGCGGCTGGCCGGCGTGGATTATCAGAAGATGCACGGGCCATATTTGGTGGGGGCGAAAGCGTTGCAGGAGCCTGGGGCATTCCAGGTTTTGCTGTCGCACAATCCCGATGTTTTTGAGACGGCGGCGGCGCAGCGGTGGGACCTGACGTTGGCGGGTCACACACACGGTGGTCAAGTCACGGTAGAGTATCTGAATCAGCACTTGAATCTAGCTAGGTTTTTTACCCCGTACGTGTACGGACATTACGAGAAAGAGAAGTCGCACATCTACGTGACGCGCGGCATCGGGACAGTAGGTGTTCCGATGCGAATTGGCGCCGCTCCGGAGGTTGCGTTGGTCCGCTTGTGCGCTACCTGATTGTCAGTGATATTCATGCCAACCTTGAAGGTCTGAACGCCGTACTTGAGGCGAACGAGGGCCTATACGACCAGATCCTGAGCTGCGGGGATTTCGTGGATTACTGCGCGAGTCCGAACGAGGTTTGCAATTGGGCGCGGACCCATTGCGAAGTCGTCATTCGGGGCAACCACGATAAGGCCTGCTGCGGGCTGGACGATACGGACGACTACAACCCGCTGGCGCAGGCGGCGGTGCAGTGGACGATGGGGCAATTGACGCCGGAGAACCTGGAGTGGCTGCGGATGCTGCCGCAGGGGCCGGTGTGGATTGAAGACAAGTTTCAACTGGTGCACGGTTCGCCGTATCACGAAGATGAATATCTGCTGGACGCGCAGGAGATCATCCGGGCGCGACAGGTGATGCAGACGCCGCTGGTGTTTTTCGGGCATACCCATTTGCAGTGCGCGATCCGGTTTCACGGGGACCAGGGCACGATGCTGCCGACCGTGGGCGCCGAGGAAGATGGCACGCTTATCCAGTTGGAGCCGGGGGATTTTTATTTGATCAATCCGGGCTCGGTGGGCCAGCCGCGGGATCGGGACTGGCGGGCATCGTGCGCGCTGTATGACAGCACGGAGAACCGTGTGCTGCTGCGGCGGATTCCTTACGACATTCGCGGGGCGCAGCAGAAGGTGCGTGATTCCGGTTTGCCGCCGATGTTAGCCGAGCGGCTGTCCCGCGGGCAGTAGTTTTTCAAAGTGCTGCCGGATGCGCTGGGCTGCGGCGGGGCCGACTTCGCGGATCAGATCCTCGTCGCTGGCGGTGCGAACGCGCTCGACGCTGCCTAGCGTTTTCAGGAGTTTTTCGACGGTCTTGGGGCCGACGCCTTCGATTTCGAGCAGTTGGCTGCGGAGGCGGCTGGAGTCCCGCTTGTTGCGGTGGAAGGTGACGGCGAAGCGGTGGGCTTCGTCGCGGACGGTTTGGACGAGGTGGAGAACGGGGTTGAAGCGGTCGAGGCTGATGGGCTCGTCTTCGATGCCGTAGACGTAGATCCACTCTTCGCGCTTGGCGATGGAGGCCAGGGGCTGGTCGGTGATGCCGATGGATTCGAGCGCGGCCGCGGCGGCGTGGAGTTGGCCGAGGCCGCCGTCGATCAACACCAGGCCGGGCATCTTGCCGCCTTCGTCGCGGATGCGCGTATAGCGGCGGGTGACGACTTCGCGCATAGAGGCGAAGTCGTCGTTGCCTTCGACCGTTTTGATGATGAACTTGCGGTAGTCCGCTTTCTTCATGCGGCCGTCTTCCCAGACGACCATGGAGGCGACTTTGTCGGTGCCCTGGACGTGGGAGATGTCGAAGCACTCGATGCGGGCGGGATTGAGCGGGACGGTGGTAGCGTCTTCAAAGGCGGCGAGGATGGCCTTCGATGATGGCTTCAGAACGCGAAAACGGGCTTCGAAACAGTGCTTGGCGTTGGTTTCGGCGAGGTCGTAGAGCGCCTTCTTCTGACCGCGTTGGGGCGTGTGGATTTCGACTTTGCGGCCCTTCTTTTCGCTGAGCAGTTCTTCGAGGGCTTCGCGGTCGTCGAAGTCGGCGGGGACGTGGATGATGGCGGGAATGTAGGTCTGCGAGAGATAGACCTGCTTGATGAGCGCGGCCATGAATTCGGAGGGGTGGAAGTCGTTCTGGTCTTCCCAGTAGAACTCGCGGCGGTCGACGATGCGGCCGTTGCGGAGGTGGAAGAGATTGACGGCGAGCAGGGGCGGTTCGGCGTAGTAGGCGTAGATGTCGACGTCGTCGCCGGAGGCGGCGGCCATCTTCTGGCGGTCCTCGATTTCGTCGACGGTCTGGATGACGTCGCGGAGGGCGGCGGCTTCTTCGAAGCGCAGGTCTTCGGAGGCGGCTTCCATGCGCTGGCGGAGCTGTTTCGAAAGATCCTTCAGGCGGCCGTCGAGGAAGAGCCGGACGTTGGCGATGGCGGCGGCGTATTCAAAATCCGTGGTGAGCCCGGCGGCGCAGGGGCCGAGACAGCGGTGGATGTGGTATTGCAGGCAGGGATTGGGGTGGAGCTTGGTGAGATCGACTTTGCAGGAGGGGATTTTGAAGTGACGGTGGATGAAGTCGACGAGGCGGTAGGCGAGGTTGCCGGGGAAGTAGGGGCCGTAGTAGGTGCCGCCGTCTTTGCGGAGGCGGCGGGTCACGAAGACGCGGGGGAACTTTTCGGCGGTGACCTTGATGTACGGGTAGGTTTTGTCGTCGCGGAGGAGGATGTTGAAGCGGGGCTTGTACTGCTTGATGAGCGAGTTTTCGAGGGCGAGCGCTTCCTTTTCGTTGTCGACGACGATGTAGTCAATGTCGCGGGCGACACTGATCATCGTGCCGTTCTTGGCGCTAGCTAGCGCCTCTTCGGTGAAGTAGTTCCGGACGCGGGCGCGAAGGTTTTTGGCCTTGCCGACGTAGAGAACTTCGCCCTGGCCGTCCTTGTACAGGTACACGCCCGGTAACAGCGGTAACTGCGAAACTTTGTCTTTTAAGTCCATAAACACGGCCCGGCGCTATAATTCAATTGTGGCACGCGGTGTTTGCCTTTCCCTTTTTTTGATGTCCTTCGCGCTCTTCGCGCAGAAGCCCCCGGCGGTCTCCCAGGAGCCACCGGAGGAAGACACCACATTGGTGGAAGCCAAGGAGTACGTCTTCAATCCGCTACAGGCGGAGAAGGAAGTGAAGACCGGGAACTTCTATGCCAAGAAGGGCAACTTCAAGGCGGCGGCATTCCGGTTTCGGGAAGCCACGAAGTGGAATCCGGGGCTGCCCGAGGCGTGGTTGCGGTTGGGCGAATCGTTGGAGAAACGCAAGGATATGAAAGGCGCCAAGGAGGCTTATGCAAAATACCTCGAGTTGGCGCCCGATGCGAAGAACGTGGCGATGATCAAGAAGAAGCTCTAGGCTAGCCGGGTTTGCGGCGGAGCATCGACTCGGTCATGCGGTCGACCCCAGCGTCGAAGTCCGGAAAGAGATCGACGTACTGGAGCTGATCCTGGATCTGGCGCGGGACGGGGCACTCTTCCAGGCGTGCGGGGACGATATAGACCCCGTCGAGCGGCTGGTTGAGCGCGCAATCGAGCGCGTAACGCAGTTCGGCATGGAAGCGGCCACGTTTTTCCCCGGACAGGTTGGAAAAACAGGGCACGAAGAAATCGGACGCCCGGATGGCGCGTTCGATGGCGCGCGGCCAGTTCTGGCCGGGCAGCAGTTTGCGGCGGTCCATCCACGGCTCGAAGCCACGAATGGCGAGGGCATCGTAGAGATGATCGACCTTGGCGGCATCCTCGGCGGCATAGGCGAGGAAGACGCGGCGGCGACTGTTTGGGACGAAGTGGAAGTCCCCTCCGGCGGCGCGGAAGGTGCCGAGGCCGTCGATTTCGACGCGGCGGCCTTCGGACAGACACTGGCGCAGGATGCGGGCCAGTTCGTCCATGGTGGCGCGGTTCATTGGGGTCCCTTCTTTGCTTTGGAGCCGTCGGAAAAATCGAATTGGCTTCGATCGCCGGCTGGGAAGGCTCCCAGGCCCGGGATTTTTGCAGACTGGCCGCGACGAAGGCGGCCGACGATGTTCGCCACGAGATGATCGAGCTGATCAGCAGCGGCAGCGGGCGTAACGCCGGTTGCCCGGGCGAAGCGGCGGATGAATGCGGACTGTTTCATGGCACCTTCATGCTAGCGGGGGGCTGACTAGTAACCGGAGACGAGGGATTTTTTGAAATCGCTGTAGGTTGTTGATGTGGATAGGGTTGTTCGTTTGAAAAAAAAGTGACTTCCCTTGTGACTGGCTTTTCCACAGGGGCGAAAAATCGTGTTTTTGCGGTGGCCCCGGCGGGCGGGCCTTTGCGCAGTAACAAGGGGAGGGTTCTTTTTCATGGGGCGGAGTGTTCCGTTTACGTTGTGGATTGCGGCGAGTGTTTTCCTGGGCGCGGTGCTAGGGATGGGTTCGATTTTCATCATCGGGTTCGGGGCGGTGGGGGAGTTTGTCCGGGTGTTCTGGGGGCCGGCGGTGGCGTGGGTGTTGTTGGGGATTGTGGCGGAACGTTGGAAGACGCTGGGTGAACTGGAGGGGAAGCACATCGTGATGCTGGTGGGCGCCGCGGTGTTTTTCTGCTTAATGCCGTTGCGCATAATGACCAGGGAGTCCGAGGACCGGAAGCGGGAGGTGCAGAAGGCGCATTGGGAACGGATCCAGGCGGGCAACTGTGAGATTTTGCCGGGGTATGTGGCGAAGTATGGGAAGGGGCCGTTCGGGGAGGATGTGGCGGTTTATCAGGACATCTGTCTGTGGAAGGATTTGCAGAAGTTTGCGCCCGGGAATACGCCGAAAGAGGTGGCGAATTTGAAGCGGTACCTTGCGGCTTTTCCGAAAGGGCTGCGGCAGCAGGAGGCGGAGAACCGGTTGCGGGAATTGGGGCAGGCGGTTCGGTAGGGGTATATTGGCGGGGTGATTAAGGTAGTTGTTGCCCGTCGCGGGGGATCCGCGTATGTGTCCGAATATTTGGAGAAGATGGGCGACGTATGGTCAAGCGTTCTGGTGCCGTTGGTGCGACGGGGTGGGCGGGTGATGGTGGCAGGGCCGGAGGGGGCCGAGTTGGGTGATCTGGAGGCGCAGAGCGGTGGGTTTGGGGTTGGGTGTGATGTGCCTGCGTATTTGGCGGAGCGGGTGCGCCAATATCTCGTTGGGGACCGCGGCAGGTTTGCGGTGCTGGAACTGCGGGCGGCGAAGGGGCCATCTGCGTTTCCGGTGTTCCGTTTCCGGCCGTCGACGTTGGCGACTTTCGATGGGGCGGTGTGGCGGGATTGGGTGGAAGGGTTTTGCGGGTTGGTATCGGCGACGGATGGCGACACGGTCCTGCGGGAGTCGCTGGCGGCGTGCGCATGGGGGCACGGCGTTGTGGCGTTGCTGCCGCTGGCTGAGAGCGATGTGGTGCTGCTTCGAGGGGGCGAGCCGATCGGACGGGTGGAGTTAGAACGGCTGGCCGCGCGAGTGGAGACGGTGTTTGTGCCGGCTCACGATGGAGAGGCGCTGGCGGTGTGGGTCAACACGGCGGAGTGAGGCGGGCAGGGCTGCGTCGAGTTGATAGATCTGGATAGGTGTGGGATGACCACCGGCGCCGCCGTGTTGCGCTGTAGGGACGTGCCCGATGACAGCGCCAATCACGAAGCGCACGCTACTCCGCACGGGCAGCCAGCGGCGGCGCAGGACGGCGCTAATGGGTAGATTGAGACGCAGCGCAACCCGACGCACCGGGTAGCGCATTTCCGGTGGCTACGCCGATACAACACGGACTTCGACGCGACTATGCATCTTTTCGGTTTGAGCGAACGTCGGGAACGAGATGCCGGGCAGCGCGGCGGAGGCTGTGCCGCAGGCGACGCCCCAGCGGACGGCGTCGTCGAACGTCTTTTGTTCCGATAGAGCCCAGACGAAGGCCGCGGCCAGCGCATCGCCGGCGCCGATGGCGCAAATGGCGTCGATCATCGGCGGCACGGCTTCCACGACTCGCGTCCCGGTGGCGCCAACGGCACCGCGGCTGCCGAGGGACATGATCACGGACTCCGCTCCCATCTGGACAATGCGGTGGGCTGCTTCGCGGAAGTGGGCTTGGGTGATGAGGGCGCGGTTGAGCAATCGCTCCGCCTCCGCCTGGTTTGGCGCGACGGCGGTGGGGCCGGCTTCCAGGCCGTGGAGCAGCGCGTCGCCATCGGTATCGAGCAGCGTCTTCACGTTCGCCTTCTGGGCGAGCTTGATGAGGCGGGCGTAGAAATCCGGGGGCACGCCGGGCGGAAGGCTGCCGCAAATCATGAGCCAACTGGCGCCGTCGAGGTTCTCGGCCACCGTCTTTTCGAAGCGGGCGAGCTCGGTGGCCTGGATGTGCGGGCCGCGTTCGTTGAGCTTTACGGCCAGACCTTGTTTATCGACGATGGTGAGATTCGTGCGGATGCTGTGGCGGATGCGGACGAAGTTCGTGGGGAAGCCGGAATCGGCCAGCAGCTCTTCGAACCGCTTGCCGGCCTTGCCGCCGGAGCAGGCGATGGCGCGGGTGGGCGCGTTAAACGTGTGAATGACCATGGACGCGTTGATGCCGCGTCCGCCGGCGGTCTCGCTGGTGGAGAGGATATAGGCACGGTCCTCGAACACGAGCCGATCGGCTTGGACGTTACGGTCGATGGCGGGGTTGAGTGTGAGCGTGAGAATCAAGCCAATATCATAACAACGGGATTTGGGCGGCGCGGATGGTAAACTGGCAAATGGGCTCGCGCACGCATCTTCTTCCTTACGCGGCCCTCGTTGCGATCTGTTTTTTCTGGGGCACGACGTATCTGGGCATCCGCATGGCGCTGGAGAGTTTTCCGCCGCTCATGTTGGTGGCGATCCGGTTTCTCATTTCCGGCGCGGTGTTGCTGGCGTGGGCGCGCTGGAAGGGTTGGACGCTGCCGGAGTGGCGCGAGATTGTTCGCACGTGTCTGTTCGGGCTGATGCTGTTGGGCGTGGCCAACGGCTGCCTGACGTTTGCCGAGACGTGGATCCCGTCGAGCCTGGCCGCGCTGTTCCTGACCACGGCGCCGTTCTGGCTGGTGGGGCTGGAGTCCCTGCAGCCGAACGGGGAACGGCTGACGGTGGCTGTCGTTGTGGGGCTGCTGGTGGGGTTGGCCGGGGTTGTGATGCTGGTGGTGCCGGGGAATGGGGCGATTGAGATGGGCCCGAATATCTGGAAGGGATTCCTGGTGTTGCAGGTGGGATCGTTTGCGTGGAATGCCGGATCGATTCTGCAGCGCCGCTGGCGGGCGACAACGCACCCGCTGTTGACGGGCGCGATGCAGCAGATGGC
>CAMATG010000066.1 GCA_945860645.1 Candidatus Sulfopaludibacter sp. SbA3
AGGTGTTCCAGACGCCGGCGGCGCCGCCGAACCAGGGGAGGATCGCCTTACTGATCACCGGCTGAACCTGGAAGAGCAGGAACGCCGATACGAAAATCGTGAGTGCGAAGAGTAACATCTATTTCCAACTCGTCATCGCCCGGAAAACGGGCTCTGCCCTTTCTGCTGTGAACACGTAACAGGTACTGGAAGCGCGGGCGAGCAGGCGGTTCTGCTCATCTCGGACATCGCACTCTACCAGACCCGTGGTCCGGCTGCGGTTGATGACGCGGGCTTCGGCGGTGATGCGGCCGGCGCTGACGGGGCGCAGGTAATTAATTTTTAGTTCTAATGTTGTCATAGCCTCGCCGTCGGCGAGGGAGCTGAAGAAGGCGACGCCCATGGCGTGGTCGGCGATGTCGCAGTAGACGCCGCCGTGGAGGGTGCCGGAGGGGTTGTGAACAGCGGGCGTAACGGCCATGGACACGCGTGCGAAGCCCGGTTCGAAGTGATCCATGGTCATTCCGAGGGTGGCTGTGACGCCGAAGGGGCCGGTGGCGGAGAGGCGTTCGCGGTAGAGGTCGTGGAGTTTGGCCATTTGAAGGGGAAAATGGCTATGGTAGCCTAAAGTTTCTACGTTGTTCTCGACTGAGGCCCGTTGCCGTCCAAAGTCAGCGAAGCGTTTACCCTCCGAACCTACCCTTACCGGGAAGCCGATCTTGTCGTGAGTTTTCTCACCAGAGACCAGGGAAGGCTGCGGGGAATCGCGCGGAGCGCAAGGCGGCAGAAGAATTCCTTCGGGTCCGGTTTGGAACGACTCTCTCTGGTGCAGATGAATTATTACCAGAAAGAGAATGTAGAACTGGTGCGGCTGAATAGTTGTGATTTAGTACAAAGCCAGTTCAGTCTAGCCAGCGATTATCCTTCCGGCGTGGCGCTCGACTACATCGCCGAACTTAGTGAACAGTTGTTGCCCTCCCACGAACCAAACGAAAAATACTTTCGCCTGCTCGGCTCGGTCCTGGACCAGCTCCGCGGCAAGCAGGGCGTATGGTTGCCGATTACGTACTTCTCGCTCTGGGCGGTGCGGCTGTCGGGGTTCCTGGAAGAGATGCGGATCGAAGATGAATCACTCGCAATCGCCAAGGACATGTTGACGAAACCGGTAAGCCAAATGGACGCCCGGGCGTGGACGAAAGAGACGGCGCAGGATCTGCGGCGGGCGTTGATTCATTCCGTGGAAATGCACATCGAGCGGCGTCTGATGACCGCGCGGGTATTGGAGACGTTGTAAGCGCGCTATGGATACGTTTCAAGAGACAGTTTTTAAGCTGAAGAAATATTGGGCCGACCGGGGCTGCATTATTCAAGAGCCCTACGACACGGAAGTGGGCGCGGGCACGATGGCGCCGGAGACGTTTCTCCGGGTGCTGGGGAAGAAGAAGTACAACGTGGCCTACGTGCAGCCCAGCCGGCGTCCGGCCGACGGGCGTTACGGGGACAACCCGAACCGGCTCTATAAGCACATGCAGATGCAGGTGATTCTGAAGCCGACGCCGGCCGATGTGCTGGACCTGTACATGGGGTCGCTCGAAGCCATCGGGATCGACCTGTCCAAGCACGACCTGAAGCTGGAAGAGGACAACTGGGAATCGCCGACGTTGGGCGCCTGGGGCATCGGCTGGCAGGTGATGTTGGACGGCATGGAGATCACGCAGTTTACGTATTTTCAGCAAGTCGGCGGGCTGGACCTGGACCATGTGCCGGCGGAAATTACGTACGGGTTGGAGCGCATTGTTTCGTTCCTGCAGGGGAAGGAAAGCGTCTACGACATTGAGTGGGCGCCGGGGTTCAGCTATCGCGACGTGCGGTATTTTGACGAGCTGCAGCAGTCCGTTTATAACTTTGAAATGGCCGACGTGGCGCGGCTGTGGCGTTTGCTGGACGAGTACGAAGCCGAGGCGCAGCGGCTGGTGGATGCGTATCGGGCCGAAGGTTTGGCCGATGCCGATAAGCGGCGGTTCCCGCTGCTGTCGGCCTACGACAATGTGTTGAAGTGTTCGAACTTGTTTAACCTGCTGGATGCCCGGGGCGCGATCAGCGTGACGGAGCGCGTGGGCGTGATTGGGCGGGTTCGCAAACTGGCGGTGGGCGTGGCGCAGGCGTTTCAGGATCAAGAGCAGTATCGGGAGGTGGCGTAAATGTTGCCATTCCTGTTGGAGATCGGGACGGAAGAGATTCCGGATTGGATGATTCCTTCGGCGCTGGAGTTTTTGCGCTCGAAGTTCCCGGGTGAGAATGTGCGCGTGGATGGCACGGGGCGCCGGTTGGTGCTGCGGGCCGATGTGGCGGCGCGGTCGGCCGATCGGGAAGAGGTCGTGACGGGGCCGCCGGCTTCGGTGACCGGCAAGGCGCTGGACGGGTTCTGCGCGAAGCAGGGCGTGACGGCGGCGGAGTTGAGCGTCATTGAAACGGCCAAGGGCAAGTACTGGTCGTTCACGCGGAAGATTGCCGGGCGCGATGCGGTGGAGACGCTGCGGGAGGAGACCCCGGCGTTGATCACGTCGATTCCGTGGCCGAAGACGATGTACTGGCCGTCGATGGGTGGGCCGCGGTTCATTCGTCCGGTGCGCTGGATCGTGGCGCTGTTGGGCGATGCGGTGGTGCCGTTTGAATGCTGCGGCGTGACGTCGGGCAACACGACGATGGGCCATCGCCGCCTGGGCGCGCGTGGGCCGTTGGCGGTGACCGTTTCCGATTACGAGCAGGTGCTGCGCGAGAATTTTGTGATCGTGAGCGCGGCCGAGCGGCGCGCGAAGATCGAGGCCGAAGTGGCCGCCGTGGCTGGTGCGCGCGGTTTGCAGGCGAAGGCCGACGCGAAGCTGTTGGGGGTGTTGACCTACATCACCGAATACCCGACGGCGATTCTGGGCTCGTTCGATGCGTCGTACCTGACGCTGCCTTCCGAGGTGCTGGTGATGGTGATGCGTCACCACCAGAAGTACTTTTCGGTGGAGACGGCCGAGGGCGAACTGGCGCCGCACTTCATCGCCATCATGAACATTCCGGCCGATCCGGAAGGGCACGTGGTGAACGGCAATGAGCGTGTGCTGCGGGCGCGTTTCAACGACGCGCGGTTCTTCTACGACGTCGATCAGAAGAAGCCGCTGGCGGCGCGCGAAGCGGATCTGTCGCACGTGACGTTCCAGGCCAAGGTCGGCAACTATCTGGAGAAGACGGCGCGCGTGGCGGCGCTGGCCGGGCAGTTGGGCGGGCCGGATGCCGAAGCGGCGGCGCACCTGTGCAAGGCCGATCTGACGACGGAGATGGTGAAGGAGTTCACCGATCTGCAGGGCATCGTGGGCGGGCTATATGCGAGGGCGCAGGGTGTTTCCCGGCCGGTGGCGCAGGCTGTTTACGAACACTACAAGCCGCTGTCGATGGAGGATTCGATCCCGTCGACTTCGGTGGGCCAGGCGTTGAGCGTGGCCGATAAGGTGGACACGCTGCGGTCGTGCTTCGCCGTTGGCATGATTCCCAGCGGGTCGAAGGATCCGTTCGCGTTGCGGCGCGCGTCGCAGGGCGTGGTGAAGATTCTGGCCGATGGCGTGTTGACTGTGACGCTGGACGAACTCTGCGCGGGCGATGAAAAGCTGACGGCGTTTTTCCGCGAGCGTGTGGACTACTATTTCCGCGAAGTGCGTGGGTTTGCCTACGACGAAGTGAACGCGGTGATGGCGGCAGGCTACGGCAATCTGCCGGACGCGCTGGCGCGGTTGGACGCTGTGAAAGCGGTGCGGCCGACGGCGGACTTCGAACCGCTGGCGGCGGCGTTCAAACGCAGTAAGAACATTTTGAAACAGGCCGGCGACGTGGCCGCCGGCGCGCCGGACGCGGCGTTGTACACCGAACAGGAAGCGGCGCTGGCTGCAGCCACCGAGGCGACCGATGTGGCCACGGGAACGTACTCCGAACGGCTGGCGCGGGTGGCGCTGTTGCGCCCGGCCGTCGATGCGTTCTTCGACAAAGTTCTCGTTAATGATCCGGATCCGAAGGTGCGTGAAAACCGCCTGCGGCTCTTAACCAATCTCATCAATAAGTTCTCTTCGATCGCTGACTTTTCAGAGATCGTAACGAATTGATTTAACCCCCCTCAAACAGGAGCATCTGGATGAAGAAATACGTTTACAATTTCGGCGGTGGTAAGGCCGACGGTAACGGAACGATGAAGGAAATCCTGGGCGGCAAGGGCGCTGGCCTGGCGGATATGACCACCGCCGGCGTGCCCGTCCCCCCCGGATTCACGGTTTCCACGGAAGTCTGCAACATCTACTTCGAAAACAATCAGCACGTTCCCGCTGAGATCGAAGAGCAGGTGGACAAGGCCTTGGCGAAGCTCGAAAAGACCTTCGGCAAGAAGCTGGGCGACGCCAAGAACCCGCTGCTGTTGAGCGTGCGGTCGGGCGCGAAGTTCTCCATGCCGGGCATGATGAACACGATCTTGAACCTGGGCATCAACGACGAAACCGTCGCCGGCCTGGCGGCCAAGACGGGCAACGAATGGTTCTCCTTCGATTGTTATCGCCGCTTCCTGCAGATGTTCGGCGAAGTCGCCTTCGACATCCACATGGAGAAGTTCAACCATGTGTTCGACGCGCAGAAGGCCAAGCGCAAGACGAAGCTCGATACCGACCTGACGGTGGAAGACCTGAAGGCTGTCGTCGAAGGGTACAAGAAGATCTACGTGAAGGAAACGGGTTCTCCGTTCCCGCAGGACACCAAGATTCAGTTGAAGCTGGCGCGTAACGCCGTGTTCAGAAGCTGGTGGAACGAGAAGGCCGCCTATTACCGGAAGATGGAAAAGATTCCGGATTCGATCGGTACGGGCGTCACCGTGCAGGCGATGGTGTTCGGCAACATGGGCAACACGTCGGCCACCGG
The DNA here is from genome assembly GCA_945860645.1 of Candidatus Sulfopaludibacter sp. SbA3. Classification (GTDB taxonomy): domain Bacteria; phylum Acidobacteriota; class Terriglobia; order Bryobacterales; family Bryobacteraceae. The sequence goes on from CAMATG010000066.1 coordinate 4,921, forward strand.
CGTTGGCTTCACGCGCGACCCCGGCAACGGCGACAAGATTTTCTACGGCGAATTCCTCGTCAACGCCCAGGGCGAAGACGTGGTGGCCGGCATCCGTACGCCGGAGCCGATTACCGATCTTGAAGTGATCATGCCCGCGGCCTACAAGCAGCTGTTTGAAACCACGCAGATGCTTGAGAAGCACTACAAGGACATGCAGGACTTCGAGTTCACCGTCGAAGAAGGCACGCTGTACATGCTGCAGACCCGCAACGGTAAGCGCACGGGTCCGGCCGCGGTGAAGCTGGCTGTCGACATGCACGAAGAAGGCCTGATCACGAAGAAGGAAGCCGTGATGCGCGTGGCTCCTTCGCAGCTCGATCAGCTGTTGCACCCGGTGTTCGACGCCGCTTCCCTGAAGACGCTGACGCTGCTCTCCACCGGTATCGCCGCTTCGCCCGGCGCCGCTGTGGGCCGCGTGACGTTCTCCGCCGAAGACGCTGTGGAAGGCGCGAAGAAGTCGCCCGTGCTGTTGCTCCGCAAGGAAACCACGCCGAACGACATCGCCGGCATGGACGCTGCTAAAGGCATTTTGACCGCCATCGGTGGTAAGTCCTCGCACGCCGCCGTTGTGGCGCGTGGCATGGGCCGCCCCTGCATCGTGGGCGCCGGCGAATTCGCCATCGACGAAAAGACGAAGACCGCCACCGTCACCGTCGGCGGCAAGAAGATCGTCATCAAGGAAGGCGACTGGCTTTCCATGGACGGCACCACGGCCAAGGTTTACCAGGGCCAGGCCAAGACCAACGAGCCGGACACCAAGAGCGGCGCGCTGGCCAAGTTCATGGACTGGGCCGACGAATTCCGCGGCAACTTTGGCGTCCGCGCCAATGCCGACATTCCGCGTGACGCTACCGCTGCCCGCCGCTTCGGCGCCGAAGGCATCGGCCTGTGCCGTACGGAGCACATGTTCTTCGCCGAAGATCGCCTGCCGATCGTGCAGGAAATGATTCTGGCCAAGGAAGAGAAGGCGCGCAAGGCCGCGTTGAAGAAGTTGTTGCCGCACCAGCGCAAGGACTTCGCGGGCTTGTTCACGGCGATGAACGGCTTCCCCGTCGTCATCCGCACGCTGGATCCGCCGCTGCACGAATTCCTGCCGAAGCGCGAAGACCTGATGGTGGATTGCGCCATTCTTCCCTACGCGAAAGCGAAGGCGAAGGAAGAGATGGCCAAGAAGTATGCCATCGCTGTGGACGACCTGAAGGAGAAGCTGCCGGCGCTGTTGCACCGCGTGGAAGAGCTCCACGAGTTCAACCCGATGTTGGGCCACCGTGGTTGCCGTCTGGGCATCACCTACCCCGAGATCACCGAAATGCAGGCTCGCGCCATTTTCGAAGCCGTCGCGCAGGTGGCCAAGAAGGGCGTGAAGGTGATTCCGGAAGTCATGATTCCGCTGATCGGTTCCGTGAAGGAACTGGAGCACCAGAAGGCGATCGTCAAGCGCGTTGCCGACGAAGTGTTGGGCAAGGCCGGGTTGAGCGAACAGCACTACCTGATCGGAACGATGATTGAAATTCCGCGCGCCGCGATCACCGCCGACAAGGTGGCTGAGCAGGCGGAGTTCTTCAGCTTCGGTACCAACGATCTGACGCAGACCACGATGGGCTTGTCCCGCGATGACTATACGAAATTCTCGGCTCACTACGAGAGCCTCAAGATCTTCGCCGCCGATCCGTTCGGCGTGTTGGATCAAGAGGGTGTCGGCAAGCTGGTCGACATGGCCGTGAAGCTGGGCCGGAAGACTCGTCCGGACCTCGAAATCGGCATCTGCGGCGAGCACGGCGGCGAGCCGAGCTCGGTGGAGTTCTGCGTGAAGGTGGGTATGAACTACGTGTCGTGCTCCCCGTACCGTGTGCCGATCGCCCGTCTGGCGGCGGCGCAGGCGCGGATCGCCATGGCTGGCGGCGAAGGCGCCGAAGCCAACCGCACGAAGTAGTTCATTTGCAGTCAAGGCAATCGGGCGGGCCGAAAGGTCCGCCCGATTGCTGCTTGTGCCCGTAAAATGGGAGTTGCGCATGATTCTTCTGCTGATGCTGCTCTTCGCGCAGGCCCCCACGCCGCAGTCGCTCTTTGCCGAGCGCCGCTACGCCGAAGCCGCTGTTTTGTTGGAGAAGGAAACGGCGCGGCCGAGCCGCTATTTGCTGGGGCTCTGTTATCAGCAGATGGGCGAGTTGGGCAAGGCGGAGACGGTGCTGGCGGCGTTGATCGACAAGGAACCCAAGTGGGCGCCGGGGTACTATGCGCTCGCCCGGGTTCTCTTCGTCGAGGGCAAATTTCCTGACGCCATTCGCGCCGCGGAAGCGGCTGAGAAATTGGGTGAGCCGCGGGCGCGGACGCGCCGGTTGATTGGCTCCATTGAAGAGGAGCGTGCCAATTGGGAGGCCGCGCTGGCGGCTTATGACGCGGCTCTCCGCGCCGGCGCGAATGCCGATGAGATCAAGACCGCCCGCGCCTCCGTCGTGTTTAAACAAGGCCGCGCACCGGACGGCCGCGCCGCCAGTCCCGTGGCCTTCGAACGCCATCCGCTCCCGTTCGTTTTGAACCACAATCCAACTCCCGAAAAGCATATCGTCTCTACGATGGCCGGGGGGCTCGCAATCTTCGACTACGACAACGATGGCCTGCCCGATCTCTTCTTCACCAACGGCGCAAGCCTCCATTCGCCTGCGACAAAGCACCCTAATCGTCTCTACAAAAATCTTGGCGGCTTCCAGTTCAAAGACGTCACCACCGAAGCAGGGCTCGCCGGCGAGGGCTTCTCCATCGGCACCGCGGCCGCCGATTTCGATGGCGATGGCTGGGTCGATCTCTTCGTCGCCGGGGCAGGGAAGAACCTACTCTACCGCAATGATCACGGCCACTTCACGCGTGAACCGCGAGGTATCCGCGACGAGAAATTCGCCGCCGGCGCCGCCTGGCTCGACTATGACGGCGACGGCAAATTGGACCTCTTCGTTGTCAACTACATCGACTGGACTCCGTCCTTCTCCAAGTACTGCGGCGACCCTTCGAAGAACCTCCGTGTCTACTGCCACCCCCGCGAATTTGCACCGACCGCCAATCGCCTCTACCGCAATCTCGGCAACGGCCAGTTCGCTGACGTGAGCCAGGAAACCGGCATCGCCGCGCATCTCGGCAAAGGCATGTCGGCCTCCGTCGCCGACGTCAATGGCGACGGCCGCCCCGATATCTTCGTCGCCAACGACGCTCTGGCGAACTTCCTCTTCCTCAACACCGGCGGCAAATTCACCGAGTCCGCCCTCGCCCAAGGCGTTGCCTACAACGACATGGGCCAACCCATCTCCAGCATGGGTTCCGACCTCCGCGACTACGACAACGACGGTCTGCCCGACCTCCTCTTCACCGCGCTCACCGGCGAGACATTTCCCCTCTTCAAGAACACCGGCAAAGGCTTCCGCGACCTCACCTACCCCAGCGGCGCCGGCGCGCTCACCGTCCGCCACAGCGGCTGGGGCGTGGCCTTCGCTGACCTGAACAACGACGGTTGGAAGGACATCGTCACCGCCAACTCCCACGTCACCGACACCATCGAACTCACCCGTTCGGAGAAATACAAGGAGCCGAATCTCGTGCTCCTCAACGCCGCCGGCCACTTCCTCCCCGGCGTCGAACTCGGCCCCCCGGCCGCCTATCGCGGGCTTGGCGTAGCCGATCTCGATGGCGATGGCAAGCTCGACATCGTCACCACCGCCCTCGGCGAAAATGCAGTAATTTGGCGCAATATCTCGAAAAACACGGGAACTTGGCTGGAAGTGAAAGCCCCCGTCGGCGCCCGCGTTCGCGCCGGCGCGCAGTGGCAGGAGGTGACAGCCGGCGGCAGCTACGGCTCCGGTTCGTTCATCCCCGCTCACTTCGGCCTAGGCGCCGCCACCGAAGTGGACGTCGAAATCGTACTCCCCACGGGCGAACGCAAATCGCTCGGCCAACTCCCCACGAAGCACTGATATGCTGTCGAGTGCCCATGCGACTCTCCGCCCTCTTTCTCCTCTCTCTCGTTTGCTTCGCCCAGCGCGCCGCGACGTTTGAATCCCGCCCCGCCACCGCGCTCGAAAACGAGAAGATCGAACTGCTCACGCTCAACAAGGGCGGTGCGTTCGTCAGCCTCATCCTCAAGGATGACGCGGACAAAATGAACCCCATGTGGAACCCCGTTGCGCTGGCCCGCATGACCAACGGCCCGTCGCGCTTCGGCGATTCCCTCGGCCACTTCCTCTGCGTCGATGGCTTTGGCCCCACGTCCAAGGAAGAAGCCGCAGCCGGTCTCCAGGGCCACGGTGAAGCCCATCGCCAACCCTGGACCCTGATCGCCAAAGGCCGCGAAGGCAAGACGCAGCAGCTCACCTTTCAAACGCGCCTGCCCATCGTCCAGGAAGGGCTCACGCGGAAGCTGGAACTCGTCGACGGCGAACAGGTTGTCTACGTTGAGTCGACCCTCGAAAACGAACTCGCCTTCGACCGCCCCATCAACTGGGCCGAGCACGCCACCATCGGCTACCCGTTCCTCGCCCCCGGCAAGACGGTCGTCGATGCCTCCGTCAGCCACTGCCAGACCCGCCCTCACAACGACACCCCGCCCAACCGCCGCCTGGTCTCCGATAAGCCCTTCATCTACCCGCAGGCTCCGCTCAAGGCCGGCGGTATGGCCGACCTGCGCCAGATCCCCAACCCGCCGGACTCCATGGACCACACCGGCTGCACCTTCGACAAATCCCAGCGCCTCGGCTTCGTCACCGCCATCAACCTTGAAAAACGCCTGTTACTGGGCTATCTGGTCCGCCGCGAAGAGTACCCGTGGCTGCAGGAATGGATGAACTATCCGTCGAATCTCGCCCTCTCGCGCGGCCTGGAATTCGGCACGCAACCCTTCGACGTCTCGCGCCGCCAGACCGTCGAAATGGGCAAAATGTTCGACACGCCCGCCTTCCGCTGGCTGCCCGCCAAGTCGAAAATCGGCACGCGCTTCCTGATGTTCTACACCCGCGTCCCCGCCGGCTTCACGCAGGTCGATGACGTGAAGCAGGAGGGCGGGGAACTGGTCATTACGGATTCAAAGAGCCGGCAGACGGTTCGGCTGGCGGCTTCGCTCCCGTTGTAGGTGGCGCCGTCAGCGGTTCGCGCTCGTCCAGGTGGTCCTTCAACTTCAATAGCGGCACGCCGTCGCTCATCCACGCCGGCGCCGCGTCGCCCTTCAAGTGGTGCGCGAAATACTCGCGCATCCGCACCAGATAATCCTTCTGGTTCACCGGCACGCGCAGGCCGTGATTCTCGCCCTTGTACTGCAGCATAATCACCGGCTTCTGCAGGCGCCGCAGCGTGTTGAAATACTCCACGCCCTGAGTGAAGTCCACCGCGCCGTCCTTGTCGTTGTGCAGAATCATCAACGGCGTCTTCACCTTTTGCGCGTGAAATACGGGGGAATTGCGCACATAGGCGTCCAGGTTGTCCGTGTACCCGCTGGTGAACCGCCCCTGGCTGCTCTCGAAAATCGGCTGGTTCGCCGACCCCGTATTCCAATACACGGAGCTATACATGCTGATCATGTCCGTCAACGGCGCGCCCGCGATGGCCGACTTAAACGCGTTCGTCTGCGTCACCAGGAACGCCGTCTGGTAGCCGCCCCACGAGTGGCCATGCAGGCCAACTTTCCCTTCGTCCACTATGCCCGCCGCCACCGCGGCCTTCAACCCCGGCAGCACGCACCACACCGCCGACATGCCCGGATCATTGAGTTTATACGTAATATCGGGCTGAAACACCGCGTACCCCTGGTTGTTATAAACGCTGCGGTTGAACGCCGCCAGCGTCGGCTGTGCGTAGGTGTTCAACGTCTGCGACATCCTCTCGTAGATGTACACCACAGTCGGGTACCGCTTGCCCGGTTCGTAGTTCGCCGGCAGGAACAGCGCGCCCTGCAGCTTGTCGCCCTTGTCGCTGACGTAGTCGATCAGCCTCGCCCCCGACGTCCAGCCAAACTCCTTCTGCTGCGGATTCGCCGTGGTCACCCGCGTCGCGCCCGCCAACTCCGCGTTCGCCACGTGGAAGTCCGGATACTCCGCCCACGTCTCACGCCGGAACAGGAACGTGTCAGCCTTCTTGGCCTTCAGTAATCCGCTGAACTCCGCATCGTCCCACACCAATGTTTTCGGCTGTTTCGCGCCCGGATCGATGCGGACAATCCCGCTCTTCTTCGTCCATTCGCCGTAGGAATCCACGTACAGCGCCTTCGCCAAATCGATGCCCTTCTCGTCCGGATCCAACCGGAACCGGTTGCGATACCGCACCTTGTCTCGCTTGCCCGTCACGGTCAGATTCGTTGCTTTCCCGTCCAGTCCAACGCGCCAGATGTCCCAGTTATCGGTCACCAGCAACGCATCGCTCGCCGCACTCCAACCCAGTGACCGGGCCGGCGGCTTCAGCACGTTGTGATCGTCCTCGTCATCCCAGAAATGCGTCGCCTTCACGTTCGCCGTCAGGTTCCGCTTCTCGCCCGTGGCCGTGTTGTAGGTCCAGTGGCTGCCGTCCTCGTAATAGGCCAGGTACTTCGCATCCGGCGACGGCCCATTGAAGTAGCGCGCCTTCTGCAGCGCCAGTTTGCGCTGCCCCGTGGCCAGGTCCACGACGTAGACATCCTGGAACCGCTGCCCATTCAAACTCCCATTCAATTGATACGGATTCGTATCAATCCCCAGCCCGATCGTGTGCGGTTCCGGAATCGTCACCTGCCGCAAGGACTCATCGGCCAGCCGCACAAACCGCTTCTCCGCCACGCGATACACCGACGTGTAGCTGAAGGTCTTATCGCGCGACTCCTCCACGGCCTGCTGCGGCTGCAACCGCTTGTCCTGCCAGTGCCACAACACCAGCCCGGCGCGCTCCTTATCATCCGGCTTCGGCGGCGCGCCCGGCGCAGGCGGTGCTTCCACAACAACAAGCTTCTTCTCCGCGCCCGGCTTCTTCACCTTCACCTCATGAATCCCAAACGCAATCAGCGACAGGTCCTGCGACCACGTCGGGTTCCGGTTCGGACTCACCGTCATCCCCGCCGGAAACGCGCGCTCCGCCTTCGGCTCAAACACAATCTTCTCCGGCCGCCCCGCGCCGCCAAAATTGCGGAACCCCACCACGGCGTACAGCTTGTCTTCAAACCCCTTGTCCTCCACCCCGCGAACCACCGCCAACCCGTCGCCCTTCTCCGTCCACGTCGCGCCTTTAAACGACGCCTTAGCGCTGTCCAACGGCATCACCGAGCCCGTGTCCATATTCCGCAATTGCACGCCATTGCCGGCCATTTCATTGGCGTCCACCACGAAGGCCAGCCAGTTGCCCTTCTTGTCAAAAGTGAACTCGCTCACGTTGCCCGTGTTCAACTCATCGCCCGTCGCCAACTCGCGCAGAATCAGGTCCGCGCCCTCCCACTTCTGCCCTTCGGGCTTGTAGCGCAGCATGGCCAGCCAGCCCCCGCGCTCGCCGGAAAAGCTGTACCGCCGCACGCGGTCGAACTCGGTCTTTTTGCCCGTCGCCAACTCCACCAGCACCATTTTGTTGATCGGCGGCTTGCGGTCCCGCACCTTCGGCTTATTCGGGAAAACGGTGAACGCCGCCCACTTCGAATCGTCCGAAATCTGCACGCCGCTCGGCGCCGCGCCGGGAGGCCCGAACGCCCCGGCCGGCATGGCGATCTCCCCAATCGGGAACTTCGTCTCCTTGCCGTCTTTCAGGTTCCGCAGCACCACGCTGGCGTCGCCTTCGGTGGGCACCAGTTGATAGGCGAACCAGTTGCCGTCGTTCGAAACAACGGCGGATTGGATGCGTTTCCAGGCAAGAATATCGGCCAGTCCCAGAGGCTTGTTGGCTTGGGCAAAGGCGGTGAGGCAAAAGGCAAAGCAGAGTAATCGACGCATGGGGTTCCTATTGGATGCGAATCTTGGCCAGATAGATGGACGTTTTTCCTTCGTGGCTCGAATAATAGAGCGTCCACAGCAGGCCGTCATGCCATACAAATCCAGGGTAACTGCTATCGCCGCCACTCGGCAGCCGCAGCTTCGGCGTGAACCCGTCGGGCGTCAATTCGCCGATCTCCGTGTGCGGGTCCTTCCCGTAGCCGCCTGCGAAAATCCTCCCACCGGCCACCCACTGCCCGCTCGGCAGCACGGCCACATTCGGCCCGCCGATGAAGTGTCCCGATGGCTTCCAGCTCCACTCTTTGTATGGCGCCTTGCTCGTCCCGATCCACGCAATATTCCCGTCCGTCCACGTCCGCCGCGTCAACGCCACCATCGTCCCATCCGCGGTAAATCGCACCGCTGTCTCATCGCCTCCCGGCACCTGTAGCTCCGTCACTGTCTCCCACTTCGCCCCGTCCTTGCTCCGCACCAGCCGCACCTTTCGCGGGTTCGCGGCCAACTCGGCCGACGGCGACCCATACTTCGAAACCCCATACGCCACGCCCTTGTGCCACGTCACCCGCCACAGCCAGTGCCCGTCCTCCACCACCATTCGCGGCGCGGTCCACTTCCTCCCATCCTTCGAGAAAAATACCCGGCTCTGCCGCGATTTGTACACGCCCTCCGGATAGTACGACCCGCCCGCCACCACCATCAGTTGCCCCTTCGCCGTGACGCTCAAATGCGGGTCGCGCAGGTCCACGCCGGCTTCCTGCAACAGCGCCTCGCTCTGCCACTGGTCCCCGTTGGCGCTCGACAAAATCCGCAGCGTCCCGTCATCGGGCGCGCTCTTGCGCGGCATGTGCCCGCCGGCCTCGCGGAAGACGCAGTACCAGCGGTCCTTCCAGCGAATCAGGTCGCCAAACGCCGCGTGTTTCGGCTGATCCCAAATCCTGGCGACGGAGACCATCTGCCAATCGGCGGCAAAAACAACGGCGGAGCAAAGCAGCAATAGTAGTTTCATCATCCCGAACCCAGATAGAAGAATCGGCCCAACAGCACCGCCGAAAGTATATACACGAACGGCGAAACGGCGCGCGCCCGCCCCGTCGCCACCTGCAGCAGCGCGTAGGAAAGGAACCCCAGCGACAAGCCGTTCGCAATCGAAAACGTCATCGGAATCGCGACAATCGTCAGGAAGGCTGGGATGGCATCCCGCAACTCGCCCCACTCGATCTCCGCCGTGTGCGCCATCATCATCGCGCCCACCAGAATCAACGCGGGCGCCGTCGCCGCCGCCGGAATCACGCCCAGCCATGGCGCGACAAACAGTGCCAGCAAGAAGCAGATGCCCGCCACAATGGCTGTCACGCCCGACCGCCCGCCCGCCGCCACGCCAGCCGCGCTCTCGATATAGCTCACCACCGTCGACGTACCCATCAGCGACCCCGCCATCGTCGCCACCGAATCCGCCGCCAGAATCCGTTCAATCCGTGGTATCCGTCCGTCTTTCTCAATCAGCCCCGCGCGGTTGGCCACCGCCAGCAGCGTGCCCAGATTGTCGAAAAGATCCACGAACAAAAACGCGAACACAATCTCCGCCACGCCCAGTTGAAACGCCGCCGGAATGTTCAATTGGAACGCCGTCTGCCCCAGCGCCTCCCACGGCGCTGTGCCCCCGCCCAGCTTCGTCAACCCCAGTAAAACCGAGGCTCCCGTCGTTACCGCCGCCCCGATCAGCATCGCCGCGCGCACGCCGCTGATCAGCAGCGCGCCCGTCAACACCAGCCCCGCCAACGCCAGCACCGTCCCCGGCGCGCGCAGACTCCCCA